>NZ_JAUYOJ010000207.1 GCF_030697925.1 Phenylobacterium sp.
GCGACCGGCAAGATCAAGGCCGGCGTCGCGGGCAAGCGCCACCGGCTGATCAGCCACAGCGCCAAGTACATCCGTCAAAATCGCGGCACCAAGGTGATGAGCGCTTCGGACTCGAAGACGATCAAATCCTACCTGCCCTACGGATTGTAAGAGGAGCGCTGACAGATGGCTCGCGTTAAAAGGGGCGTCACCGCCCACGCCAAACACAAGAAGGTCCTTGAGCAGGCCAAGGGCTTCTACGGCCGCCGCAAGAACACCATCCGCACGGCCAAGGCCGCTGTCGACAAGGCCGGCCAGTACGCCTATCGCGACCGCAAGGTCCGCAAGCGCAACTTCCGTTCGCTGTGGATCCAGCGGATCAACGCCGCGGCCCGCATCGAAGGCCTGACCTACGCCCGATTTATCCACGGCCTGGATCTGGCCGGGATCGAAATCGACCGCAAGGTCCTCGCGGACATCGCGGGCAACGACCCGACCGGCTTCAAGGCCATCGCCGACAAGGTTCACGCCGCGCTGGCTTGAGGTCGTTTGGGAGCTACCGCTCCGCAAGCATTCAAGAGCCCTTCGGCGTGATCCGCCGGAGGGCTTTTTGCTGCCCTCTTCCCGCGCCTTGCCCGTCCCTCTAAAGCAGCCGTGTCATGACCGATCTCACCCCATTGGAAGCCGAGCTCTCGGCCGCCGTCGCCGGCGCGTCCGACCTCCAGACCCTCGAAGCCGTGCGCGTCTCAGCGCTTGGCAAGTCCGGCTCGATCTCCGAGCTCCTGAAGTCGCTGGGCTCCATGAGCCCCGACGAGCGCCGCGAACGCGGGCCGCTGATCAACGGCCTGCGCGACCGCGTGCAGTCGGCCATCGCCGCGCGCAAGGCGGGCCTCGAGGCCGCCGAGCTGGACGCCAAGCTCGCC
The DNA here is from genome assembly GCF_030697925.1 of Phenylobacterium sp. Lineage (GTDB taxonomy): Bacteria > Pseudomonadota > Alphaproteobacteria > Caulobacterales > Caulobacteraceae > Phenylobacterium. The sequence continues at coordinate 903 of NZ_JAUYOJ010000207.1, forward strand.
GCCGAGCGCGTCGACCTCACCCTGCCCACCCCGCCGCGCCGCAAGGGCAGCGTCCACCCCACCATGCAGGTGATGGACGAGATGATCGCCGTCTTCGCCGAGATGGGCTTCTCGGTGGCCGAGGGGCCGGACATCGAGACAGACTTCAATAACTTCACCGCGCTGAACTTCCCGCCCAAGCACCCGGCGCGGGAGATGCACGACACCTTCTTCCTGCCCGAGGACGCCAAGGGCGAGCGCAAGGTGCTGCGCACCCACACCAGCCCCGTCCAGGTGCGCGTCATGCACCGGGTCAACGAGCAACTCCCGTCCTGGGTGGCCAACGGCCAGGAACCGCCGATCCGCGTCATCGTGCCGGGCCGGACGTTCCGCAAGGATAGCGACCAGACCCACACCCCGATGTTCCATCAGATCGAGGGCCTGGTCATCGACCGCGCCATCCACATGGGCCACCTGAAGTGGACGCTGGAGACCTTCCTGTCCCGGTTCTTCGAGACCCCGGACGTGGTGACCCGCTTCCGCCCGCACCACTTCCCGTTCACCGAGCCCAGCGCCGAGATGGACGTGCAGTGCGACCGTTCCGGCGGCGAGGTGAAGATCGGCCAGGGCTCCGACTGGCTGGAGATCCTGGGCTGCGGGATGGTCCACCCCAATGTGCTGCGCAATGTCGGGCTCGACCCGGACGTCTGGCAGGGCTTCGCCTTCGGCTGCGGCGTCGACCGGCTGGGCGTGCTGAAATACGGCATGCCCGACCTGCGCGACATGTTCGCCAGCGACGTCCGCTGGCTGGAGCACTACGGCTTTTCCCCCTACGCCGCGCCGAACCCGGCCACGGGGCTGAGCTAGTGGGTATCCCCGCCGCCCATGCGTCGCTGGAGCACTTCGCTTTCGGCGACAGTCCGGCCGTGGCCGACGCGCTTCTCGCTCTCGTGCTTGAGGGTAAAAAGACCGCGACCTGCTGGGCGGCCGTTCAAGGCCTAAAGGGCAGCGCACTCGGCGCGCGCTATGTCGTGCTCGATGGAGCCGCCCGTCCGCGCGCCGTCATCGAATCCACCGAACTGGTCCAGCGTCGCTTCGACGAGGTCGACTCAACCTTCGCCGCCGAAGAGGGCGAAGGTGACCTCACGCGCGCTCACTGGGCCGCAGTTCACGAAGACTGTTTCACACGCGAAGGCACATACGCACCCGACATGATGCTCTGGTGCGAGCGCTTCCGCCTGGTCGAGATCATCGGCGAAGGAGCCGATCAATGAAATTCACCCTCTCCTGGCTCAAGGACCACCTCGAGACCAACGCCACCGCCGCCGAGGTGGTCGAGGCCATGACCATGGCCGGCCTCGAGGTCGAGCACGTGAACGACCCCGCCGCCAAGCTGGCCGCCTTCTCGGTGGCCAAGGTCGTCGAGGCCGTCCAGCACCCCAACGCCGACCGCCTGCGAGTCTGCCAGGTGGACACCGTCGACGGCCGCAAGGAGATCGTCTGCGGGGCCTCGAACGCGCGCGCGGGCCTGACCACCATCTACGCGCCACTTGGCGCCTATGTGCCGGGCTCGGGCGTCACCCTGGAGGCCCGTCCCGTGCGGGGCGTGGTCTCCAACGGCATGCTCTGCTCGGCCGCCGAGCTGGAGACCGCCAGCGAGGCCGAGGGCATCCTGGAACTCTCCGATGACCTGACCGTGGGGACGCCGGCCGCCCAGGCGCTCGGCCTGGAAGCGGTCATCGACTTCGAGGTCACCCCCAACCGGCCCGACTGGCTGGGCGTGGTCGGCATCGCCCGCGACCTGGCCGCCGCCGGCCTGGGCGTGCTGAAGGACGTCGGCGTCGCGCCGGTCCCGGGCAAGTTCCCCTGCCCGGTCACGATCCGCCTGGATGGCTCGGACGCCTGCCGACAGTTCGCCGGGCGGCTGATCCACGGCGTCAAGAACGGGCCGTCGCCGGCCTGGCTGCAGCGGCGGCTGATCTCCATCGGCCTGCGCCCCATCAACGCCCTGGTCGATGTCACCAACCTGATCACCTACGACCGCGCCCGGCCGCTGCACGTCTATGACCGCGCCCTGATGGTCGGCGACGTGGTCGAGGCGCGGCTCGGCCGGCGCGGCGCCGGCGGCGAAGTCTCCGCCGACCATCCGACCCCGACCGCCCATAGCGACGAGCAACTGATCGCGCTGGACGGCAAGACCTACGACATCACGCCCGAGATGAGCGTCATCGCCGATGCGGACGGTAAGCGCCCGATCGGCCTGGGCGGGATCATGGGCGGAACCTCCACCGGCTGTTCGGAGGCCACCACCGAGGTCTTCCTGGAGGCCGCCTGGTTCGACCCGATCCGCACCGCCCAGACCGGGCGTGCGACCGGGATCAATTCCGACGCCCAGTACCGCTTCGCCCGCGGCGTGGACCCCGAGAGCCTGGTTCCCGGCATCGAGCTGGCCACCCGGCTGATCCTGGAACTCTGCGGCGGCGAGGCCTCGGAGATCGTCGTGGCGGGCGAGGCCCTGGCCCGTCCGGCGCCGATCGCCTTCGACCGCGCCTATGTAAAGCAGCTCTCCGGCCTCGACCTGCAGCCGAAGCGTATCGACGACATCCTGCGCGATCTCGGCTTCCACCAGGAGGGGGACCTGGTCTTGCCGCCGTCCTGGCGGCGCGACGTGGAGGGCAAGGCCGACCTGGTCGAGGAGGTGGCGCGGATCGAGGGTTATGACGCCCTGCCCGCCCTGCCGCTGCCCGAGATGGCCAAGCCGGCTGGCGGGGTGCTGACCGTGCGCCAGGCCCGCATCCGCGCCGGCCGCCGGGCCATGGCCGCCAAGGGCTATGCCGAGGCCGTCACCTGGAGCTTCTGCAAGCGCGACACCGCCCGCCTGTTCGGCGGCGGGGCCGACGAACTGGTGGTGACCAATCCGATCGCCGCCGACTTGGACTGCATGCGGCCCTCGATCCTGCCCAACCTGATCGAGGCGGCGGGCCGCAACGCCCGGCGCGGTTTCGCCGACGTGGCCCTGTTCGAGATCGGCCCCTTCTACCGGGGCGACCAGCCGGCCGATCAGGTCACCGCCGTCGCCGCCGTGGTGGCGCCGCATCCGCCCCGCCGCTGGGATGGGGTGGCGAGCGATCCGCTGTTCGAGCTCAAGGCCGACCTTCTCAGCCTGCTCGACGACCTGGGCGCCCCCGTGGCTTCGCTGCAGGTGGTCCAGGGCGGGCTGTCGGACTGGTGGCATCCCGGCCGCTCGGCCGCCCTGCGGCTGGGCAAGTCCACCCTGGTCGAGTTCGGCGAACTGCATCCGCGCATCCTCAAGGCGCTGGACGTCGACGGACCCATGTACGGCTTCGAGCTGATCGTCGACGCCATTCCCGAGCCGAAGAAGAAGGCGACCAAGTCCAAGCCGGCCCTGGAGCTCTCGCCGCTGATGCCGCTGTCGCGCGACTTCGCCTTCGTGGTGGGCGCGAGCGCCGCGGCCGGCGATCTGGTCCGCGCCGTGGCCGGGGTCGACAAGGCGCTGATCTCGGGCGCGCGGGTGTTCGACGTCTATCAGGGACCCGGCGTGCCGGAGGGCTCCAAGTCGGTGGCCGTGGAGGTCACCCTCCAGCCCCGCGAGAAGACCCTCACCGACGCGGAGATCGAGGCCCTCTCGGCCAAGGTCGTCGCCGCGGCGGAGAAGGCGGTTGGGGCCAAGCTGCGGGCGTAGTCCCTAACGCTCGTCATCCTCCGGTCGCCGGAACGGCGATCCGGGGGACCCAAGCGGGCGCGCCGCATCCTGGACCTCAGCTTGGGTCCCCCGGATCAGCCTATCGGCTGACCGGAAGATGACGGTCATTGGTTGGGCCAGTCCCGCCATTTGACTTCCGCTGACGTCACCATGGCCTCCTGCTCGGCATGGAGATCAACGGCGTCGCGCACACCTTCATCACTGCGGGCGATTTCGAGGCGTCCGTCGCCTTCTATCGCCAGCTCCTACCCTTCCTCGGCCTGCGCGAGGTCGCCGACAGCGTCGACACCTATTATTGCGTCGGCGGCCGCACGGGCTTCGGCGTCCGCCGCCCAGATCCCGAGCATGCCGGCGCGAGGTTCGCGCAGTACCGGGTGGGCCTGCACCACCACTGCTGGCGGGCGCGGGAACGCGCCGACGTCGACGAGCTCCACGTCTTCCTCGTTTCGATCGGGGCGACCATCGTTCACCCGCCGCAGGACGAACCCTGGGCGCCGGGCTACTACGCGGTCCTGTTCGAGGATCCCGACGGCGTGCGGCTCGAGCTCAACCATGTGCCCGGGCGCGGCCTGTTCGACACCGCCAGCCAGCGGGTCGGGGCGAGCCTGGACGAACGCTAGAAGGGCAGCATCCGCCGGGTGCGGCTGAAACCGAGATAGCCGACATTGGCGCCCAGCCGCAGGCCGACGCCCGCGCGGATGGGGGCCAGGGTCACGTCGTCGGAGCGCAGGTAGTTCACGCCCAGGCCGGCGACCAGATAGGCCGCCCCCTCCACGCCCGGGAACCGCTGGAAGATAACTTCCGGGTACTGGAGATTGTAGCAGAGGGTGAAGACCCGGCTGGCGTTGCCGCCCAGGTCCCAGCCGACCGACGGGCCCTGCCAGAACACTTCCACGGGCTCCTTGCCCTTCATGTAGAGCAGGCCGCGGCCGTAGCGGGCGCCGATCGTGATGGCCCCGGCGGCTTCCTCGCCAGCGATATAGGCGGTGGGCCGGCCATTGTCCTGGAACACCCGCTCGATGGCGCCGCCGGCGGCTTCCGCGGCCACGCCGAGGTAGTCCGACGCCTTGGTGACCAGCTCCTCGCGGGTATAGGGCTCGGCCGGCTGGGCCGGATAGTTGGGCGTTCCATTGGGCGGGCCGCCGGCCGCGGGATCGCGCGGTTGGGCGGTGGCGCAGCCGGCGCTCGCGAGTGTGGCGATGCTGGAAGCGATGAGCGTGCGGCGGTCCATGGCGCAGGTATCCTCTAGAGCTTGGGCAGCCTCCCATTCCCGAGCGGCATGAATGCGGCGCTCAGGCTTAACGTTGGATTAACCATGGCTTTCGGCTCGCTTCTTCCTCCCACGTTTACGGGGGAGGGGGACCGCGAAGCGGTGGAGGGGGCGGCCTCAGGCTCGGCGCCCGGTCTCGGCCCCTCCACCACCCTTCGGGCGGTCCCCCTCCCCCGCTGCGCAGGGGAGGAAAGACGCGCCGGTCTCGCCTCGCACGCGGAATGTGCTAAAGCCCGCCCACAATGACGACGCCCCTCTCCCACATCCGCAACTTCTCCATCGTGGCCCACATCGACCACGGCAAGTCGACCCTGTCCGATCGCCTGATCCAGGAGACCGGCGGCCTCACCAAGCGTGAGATGACCGAGCAGGTCCTGGACAATATGGAGATCGAGCGCGAGCGCGGGATCACCATCAAGGCCCAGACCGTCCGCCTGGACTACAAGGCCCGCGACGGCGAGACCTATGTCCTCAACCTGATGGACACCCCCGGCCACGTCGACTTCGCCTATGAGGTCAGCCGCTCGCTGGCGGCCTGCGAGGGCTCGATCCTGGTGGTGGACGCCAGCCAGGGGGTCGAGGCCCAGACGCTCGCCAATGTCTACCAAGCCATCGACAACGATCACGAGATCGTCCCGGTCCTCAACAAGATCGACCTGCCGGCCGCCGAGCCCGAGCGAATCCGCCAGCAGATCGAGGACGTGATCGGCATCGACGCGTCCGAAGCCATCCTCTGCTCGGCCAAGACCGGCGAGGGCATCGCCGACGTGCTGGAGGCCGTGGTCACCCGCCTGCCCCCGCCCAAGGGCGATCGCGAGGCCCCGCTGAAGGCCCTGCTGGTCGACGCCTGGTACGACCCGTATCTCGGCGTCGTGGTGCTGGTCCGCGTGCTGGACGGCGTGCTGAAGGCCGGCATGAAGGTGCGGATGATGAACGCCGGGGTCACCCACCAGGTGGACCGCATCGGCGTCTTCAAGCCCAAGCAGACCGAGGTGGCCGAGCTCGGCCCCGGCGAGATCGGCTACATCACCGCCCAGATCAAGCAGGTGGCCGACGCCGCCGTCGGCGACACCATCACCGACGAGAAGCGCCAGACGGCCACGGCCCTGCCCGGCTTCCGCGTCGCCCAGTCGGTGGTGTTCTGCGGCCTGTTCCCAGTGGACGCCGCCGACTTCGAGGACCTGCGCGCCGCCATCGGCCGCCTGCGCCTGAACGACGCTTCCTTCACCTACGAGATGGAGACCAGCGCCGCGCTGGGTTTCGGCTTCCGCTGCGGGTTCCTCGGGCTGCTGCACCTGGAGATCATCCAGGAGCGTCTGAGCCGCGAGTTCGACCTCGACCTGATCGCGACCGCGCCCAGCGTGGTCTACAAGATCGGCCTCATCGACGGCTCCGAGATCGAGCTGCACAATCCGGCCGACCTGCCCGACCCGGTGAAGATCGCCACCATCGCCGAGCCTTGGATCAAGGCCACCATCCTGACGCCGGACGAATATCTCGGCTCGGTGATCAAGCTCTGCCAGGACCGTCGCGGCGAGCAGCGCGAGCTTTCCTATGTCGGGACCCGCGCCCTGGTGGTCTACGACCTGCCGCTCAACGAGGTGGTGTTCGACTTCTACGACCGGCTGAAGAGCGTCTCCAAGGGCTACGCCTCCTTCGACTACGCCATCGAGGGCTACCGGACCGGCGACCTGGTGAAGATGTCGATCCTGGTCAACGCCGAGCCCGTGGACGCGCTCTCCATGCTGGTCCACCGCGACCGCGCCGAGGCGAGAGGCCGCGGCATGGTCGAGAAGATGAAGGACCTGATCAGTCCGCACATGTTCCAGATCCCGATCCAGGCGGCCATCGGCGGCCGGATCATCGCCCGCGAGACCGTCCGCGCCCTGCGCAAGGACGTGACGGCCAAATGCTACGGCGGCGACGCCAGCCGCAAGCGCAAGCTGCTGGACAAGCAAAAGGCCGGCAAGAAGCGCATGCGCCAGTTCGGCAAGGTCGAGATCCCGCAGGAAGCCTTCATCGCCGCCCTGAAGATGGACGCGGACTAGGGGCGCCCAGTTGCCCCGCAGCCCCGAAGCCGCCTAAAAACCGCCTGGAAGCTTGGCCATCAAACTGTGGCCTTCGAGGGGAGCAAACATATGCGCAAGACGATCATCCTGGCCATGGCGGCCGCGGCCCTGCTGACCGCCGCCTGCAACACCGTCGCCGGCGTCGGCAAGGACGCCCAGGCCGCGGGCCGGGCGGTGACCGACACCGCCAACGACATGAAGAAGTAGCCGCCTCAGGCGTCCTCCTCGCGGGACGCCTCCTCGGCGATCCTGGCGGCGTCCTCGGGTGAGACGCCCGGCGCCTCGCGCGCGCTGTCCTCGGCAGACGTGGTCGGGCCTGTATGACCGTGCACAGGCTTCTTGACCGGGCGGTCGGGGTCTTCCGGGCTCATGGCGAAGCTCCTCTGCCTCTTAGGAAGAGATGGGCCCGCCGAAGGGTTCCGCAACCGCGCAGCGAGATGCGCGGAGGCGCCCCACAACCTGGAATAAGTCGCTGATTAGATAGGACGTTTCGCCGCGCCTCGCCTCAACTCCAGGCGGGAACTGGCGTTGCGGCGAACCCGTTCCCCCTGCGACAGCCGCGACGCTTCCCAGGTCGAATTATGGGGCGCATACGGCCAAGCATCATTTTTCGCGAATGGCGTAACATGTTCGTCAAGCCGATGTTCCGGGGTCTGAAGGGCCGCTGTCCCAACTGTGGGGACGGCAAGCTCTATTGGAGCTACCTGAAGGTCGAACCGCGCTGCAATTCCTGCGGCCACGACCTGACGCGCTACCCGGCTGACGACGGCCCCGCCTATTTCACCATCCTGATCGTCGGGCACCTGATCGTGGCGCCGCTGCTGTTCTTCTCGATCATCTGGCAGGCGCCGACCATGTACGTGCTTCCGGCCACCCTGATCCCCCTGGCCATCGTGACCCTGGCTCTGCTGCCGCGCGTCAAGGGCGCCTTCATCGGCCTGCTTTACGCCATCGCCCACAAGGAGGGCGAGGCCGCGCTCCACATCGCCGACGTCCCCGACCCGCGTCGTTAAGGTTTCGACCCCCAGCGTTAAGGTTTGGAACCTTCGCCATGGAGGATCGTTCGTCCCGCTTGACACCTCGTCGGGGCTTTTGGGAGACGAACCACCATGTCGCTCGGCACAATCCTGCTCATCGTCCTGGTCCTGCTGCTGGTCGGCGCCTTGCCGACCTGGGGCCATTCGCGCTCGTGGGGCTATGTCCCCTCCGGCGGTCTCGGCCTGGTCCTGGTGATCGTGTTGATCCTGGTCCTGATGGGACGCATCTAGCGTCGAAAGCGAGGAGTGCCAGCTGCCGCCCCAAACTTGTGTCGGGGACAGCTAGTGCACTCCATCGGTCGGTTAGTGCATTCTCATATGCATCGTGAAGGCGGCTAGGGAAGTTACTCTACGAGCTAGCTTGAGTTCGCGATTTTTCAGGCTGTGGGCCTACCTCACGCGCCTGGCTGCCTGTGAAGCGCCAAGCTCAAGTTTGCCTCAGACCTGCACTAACGTGAAGGTGGCCAAGCTGCGACGAAAAACCTAGGGGCGTTGCGTCGCGATCGAAAAGCTGATGCCGCCGTGCGAAACCTCGGCGAGTCGACTTAAGGTCCACTCGATCAACCGAGAGACTTTCCATGACTGCGAGCGAGACAGGGGTCGACACCCAGGCGCCGAGGGACATCCTGACGCCCGGCCTCACCCCGCTCGCCCGCGCCAAGGCGATCCTGGGCGGGTCGGCGGGCAACCTGGTCGAGTGGTACGATTGGTTCGCTTATTCGTCCTTCGCCCTCTATTTCGCGCCCCACTTCTTCCCCAAGGGCGATCAGACCGCCCAACTCCTGCAGGCCGCCGCCATCTTCGCGGTCGGCTTCCTGGCCAGGCCCGTGGGCGCCTGGCTGATGGGGCTCTATGCCGACCGGGCGGGACGCAAGGCGGCCCTCACCCTGGCGGTGGCGATGATGTGCGCCGGCTCGCTATTGATCGCCGTCGCCCCCGACCATGCGGCGATCGGGGCCGCCGCCCCGGTGATCCTGCTGCTCGCCCGGCTGCTGCAGGGCCTGTCGGTGGGCGGGGAGTACGGCGCCAGCGCCACCTACATGTCGGAGATGGCCGGCCGCGCCCGCCGGGGCTTCTGGTCGTCCTTCCAGTACGTGACGCTGATCATGGGCCAGCTGGTGGCGCTGGCCGTGCTGATCCTGCTGCAGCAGTTCATGGACAAGGCCGATCTGGAGGCCTGGGGCTGGCGCATCCCCTTCGTGATCGGCGCGGGCCTGGCCGTGGTGGTGTTCTGGATCCGCTCGGGGCTCGACGAGAGCGCCTCCTTCCTCGCCGCCAAGGCCGAGGGCGCGCCGCGGTCGACCACCATGCTGCTGTTCATGAACTACCCGCGCGAAAGCGCGATGATCTTCGTGCTGACCGCCGGCGGGTCCTTGGCCTTCTATGCCTACACGACCTATATGCAGAAATTCCTGGTCAATACGGCGGGCTTCGCCAAGGACACGGCCACCGCGATAACCGCCGCGGCGCTGTTCCTCTACATGTGCGCCCAGCCCCTGTTCGGCTGGATGTCCGACAAGGTGGGCCGCAACCGAACGATCGCGTTCGCCTTCGCCGGCGGGGCGCTGGCCACCTATCCGGTGATGTCGGCCATCGCGCGGTCCGAGGCGCCGCTGGCCGCCTTCGGCCTGATGACCTTCCAGCTGGTGATCCTGTCCGGCTTCACCTCGGTCAGCGCCGTGGTGTAGGCCGAGCTCTTCCCAGCCCATGTCCGCGCCCTGGGCGTGGCCCTGCCCTACGCCATGGCCAACGCCGTCTTCGGCGGCACCGCGGAGTACGCCGCCCTCTGGTTCAAGAAAGAGGGCATGGAGAGCGGCTACTATATCTATGTCTCGGCGATCATGACGTTGGCCTTCCTGGTGGCGCTGCGGCTGCGCAACACCAACCGCGAGAGCCTGATCACC
>NZ_JAUYOJ010000208.1 GCF_030697925.1 Phenylobacterium sp.
CGAACCGAGCCACGCGATCCCGAAGATCCAGAGAATACGGCCGACCCATCCAAGCTGGCCTCCTGCCCAGCCTGGACCTTGAATCATGATCCGCAGATATCCGGAATCCCGATTCAGCTAAGAGCGGTCACGCTCTAGCGCACGCCAAGCAGTTCGCCGAGGACTGGCAGACGTGGTGGAATTCTGCGTGTTCGTGCGGGCGCTCGGTGGTGACCCGGAGGCCGCGCTCGTCGAGGTCGCGCGTTCGCTACCAGACGACGTGAGCATCTGAACTGCGAAGACGGAAACGGCAACATGAGCGATGTCGTCGCCCGGCTGCGTCGGGCGCTAGAGGCTGCGGACGGCGAGGACAGCCTTCCTGCCGACACCACGGACCACATCGAGGTCGCGGCCCGCGCCTTCCTTGCGGCGCTACCGCCGGAACTAGGCGCGATCCTGGAGCGACGTCTCGCCGCGTTCGCCCGAGCTGTCGACGAAAGCCCCGCTCATACGCCGGTAGAGGTCCTCGCCCAGCGGGCGCGCGAGATCGTCAAGCGGCTACATTGAGCCTAGTGCTGCCGGGCCAGTTCTACCGTCAGTCAAACCGGAGGTCTGTCTCGCCAGCAGGAAGCGAGGTCGCGCATCGTCCGGTCAACCCACTGGCCAACGGAACTGTTTGCGCCTGCGCTGAGCCGCACCCGTCCAGCACCGCCTGAGCGGTATTTGCTTGGGGCGTCGATCACGTACGTGGGCGCGTCCACGTCGGGCACCTTGAGCATCGTCACTCCCGCCCGCGACGGGCTAGGCCGGGGCGTCAGCTCGACTTTGGCGGGTTCCAATTTTTCAAGCGCCGCGAGCCGGATTTTCACTGCACCGCAGGCGCGGCTATCGGCCCACTGCAGGCTATCGGGCTTTCCGGGTGCCTTGACGATTTTCTCTAGCAGCCAAAAACGTTGCCAGGGAGAAGCCGCCCCATCCGCGCGCAGCAGGACGTCGAGAACTTCAATCTGGGTGAGGGGGCTTCCTCTCAAGCCTGGCTCGGAGCTGAACGAGCCCCACGGCAGCAAGGTCAGTCGGTCTGATTGGGGGAGCGTTGTTGCCGATGCCGACGTGGCGCATCCGAGCGCCAAGAGGGCCGCCGCTAGCGTTCGCTGCATATTCGATGTCCTCCTGGTGTGGAGCTGCCCATGCTCTGGGGATCTCGGGCGTTGATGGTCACGCCGTCACTGTGTCATCCCTGCGACGTCCCGGTGGACTGACGCTCCGGTGGAGATGCATCTCGACACAGGTGTGACCCAACCCATGAAAGTCAGAGTGGCGCGCCGCTCGAACGAACCCCAGCCACTCCAACCAACGCACGGTGCGCAGGTTTGTCTCGGGAACGATGTTGAATAAGCGGCTACGATGGCCGGCCATCACTTCGAGCCACCTCTTGCTTAGACGCGCACCGCCTGCCGCAAGCACCTGGTCGAACGCGGTAGTTCCGGCCATCCAAATCACCGACATTCCCGGCCGCACGTTGTCTTTGATGCCTGCGACCGCCACGCATACCCCGCCGACGTCCCACGCGTAGGTGTGCGGCGTTGAGCGCAAGCCCCAGGCGATTGCTTGGTCGGGGGGATCGCGCGTGCACGCGGCGAAATCCATCCGGTCCAATTCCCGCAAATCAGCCGCCACCGTGAGTCCGTCCTCCGGTCGGGCCGAGCGAAGCCGAGAAGCACCGCTTTCGGCCCAGGTATTCGGTTCGTGCGTCATCGCAAGCATAGGGTGTCCAATGGAGGCGACAGCGTGCCGTCGCGAACGGCTGCACGCTGTCGCCGGGGTGGTGGGGGCTAGGAAGCGGCGGTCACAGCTTGCAGCTTGGCGCTTCTGTGTTCCGGTTGTTCTTGTCGTAGACGTAGGTCTCGATCTGGTTTGTCACCGGATTGAACGTAGTTATGTAGATGAGAAGGTTCGGGTCGACTCTCGACGGACCGAGCGCGACATATGCGTTCGCTCCGGCGCGATCCGCGGCTGAGAGCCAGCGTTGGTCGGTTCCCGGTGTCACCGGATGGGTGTGCCCCCAACCGACGATTACTGAGCCTGCCGGCAGAGGAACGCTCACGTTCGCAATGCCACCGGCGCTCCCGCTTGTGAACGGCGGAAACTGATGCAAACTCCCGTCAGCATTTCGATAGATAATCCCGCCATACTCCCATCCAGTCATTGAGTGCTTTCCCCAGGTGATTATCCCGAGGTATTTCGCCTGGCTGTTGAGGGACTGAAGGTTTGTGCCCGATGGCGTCGACGTTACGCATGGCGTGGGATCGGACGGCATCTCAAGATTGTCGAGGAGAGGTAGGTCGGTCAGCACCATGCTATGCATGTTGTTGAGCACCACATTGCCGATAGGCGTCGTCACGCGCGGCTTGATTTCTACGATGACCTGCGGATTTTGAGCAGTCACCACGACTTCGTCCACGGTTACGAATGCTGCGCCTGGGTTGTTGATGGCCGTGGCTGCATCGTAACCGAACCCAAAGCTCATATTTATTTTGGCTTTGATTCTATTGTCTTCATCGAGGTCGACGCACATGGATTTCACCCTCCGATTGTGTCACCCCACCGAACACTCGTAGGGCATGCAAGGACGCTGCTCAACTCGGAAGGGTGCTCTTCACGGCGACTTGAGGTGTTGCGTGACGAGGTCTGGAGCCAGCGAAGCCGGGTGACCACCAGCACCCAGCCATGAGGCACTCAGCGGATTGTCCGCCTCTGCCTGTCCCCCGAACAGGAATAGACCGGCCGGAAGCCCCATCGGTTGGACGATCAACCGGTGAGCAGCTTGGCGCATCGCCTCCGCCCGCGCCGCGCTCGTCGTCACGGTGAGCACGCGAGCGACCGCAATGCCGAGGTGCAACTGATGCAGCTTCGCGCGATGGCTCGTGGCGTAGGTGAGGAGCTTACGCAGGATGGTGGCCCGGTGGAGGAAGGCCGCGCTTTCGCGGACGTGTTTCGACGGCACGATGGTCATCGTGCCCCGGTCGATTTCAAGGAACACGAAAGAGCGGACTTTCCGACCGTCGGATTGTGTATGGCGAAGCCCGAAGATGGCGTCGGGGACGACGAGCACTTCGCCAGACCCGTGCAGCCACTCCACAGCCACCGACCAACGGCCAGGCTGCGCAAGCCTGCGCGTCGTGTCGGGCGCTGCGGCGACTATCTCCTCGAACGGAATGAGTTCGATGTCAGGTCGAGCGCGGCAGGCCAGTTCGAGGTCGACCATGAACCGCGTAATGGCCAGCGTGTGGTCGAGGTTCTCGCGGGTGTAGCTCCGGTTGCGGGCCTTCCATTCGCCTGACGCGAGGCGGAGGCCCAAGGTCTCGGCGAGGAAGCGGGCTCCCGCATTGTCGAGACCGTAGACCATAGGTTGGGAACCGCCCTCTCGGAACCGGTCGACCTGGGCGATGGGACGGTCGAGGTAGTGGGTGCGGTAGAGGCGGACGAGGCGGCGCGAGAGCTTGTCGGGGCTCCGCCCGGGGAAGAGGCGGTAGAGGTCGTCGGCTCGGACGAACCGGTGACGGTAGACATGCCGGAGGATCTCGATGTCGTCATCGGTGAGTTCGATGCGCGGAGCCTCGGCAAGTCGCTTGAAACGCGGGACCGACTTGCGCTGCGCTGTCATGCGACCGCGCTACTCAGCCCAGAACGCCGAGTCGTCCTCGGCTGGGGGCGGTTCGCCCTGCATGAGACCCGCTCGCGCGGCAATCTCGGCCGCGGCGGCCGTGGCGGTCGCGATGAAGGGGCTCGCCTCACGCGAGGCCTCGATGAACGCACCAGCGCGATAGCGCCCGCTAAGGGCCGGGCGAACGTCAAGCGGCATAATCCGGGGCGGGTGGGATCAAGCACGCCTTCGTCAATCAGCCCGTCGAGGTCGCCGCCCTGCGACCGCAGTTCGCAAGCCTCGTGGGGATGCCTGGCCGTAGGCCCGACATCGTGATGCGCTTCGGCTACGGACCCACCTTGCCGTTCTCGCCGCGCCGGCCGCCGGAAGCGGTCATGACGTCCGTGCCAGGAGGTGTGGTGTGACCGCCGCGAACGGGCGTTGGTCAGGCGACCAGGTTGCGCGGCGCGCCCGCCGCGAAGGCCTCGATGTTGTCGAGGGTGGTCTCAACGATGCGAGCCACCGCCTCGTGCGTATCGTAGGCGATGTGGGGGGTGACGATGACATTCGGCAGGCTCAGAAGCGCGTGGTCGGCGACGAGCGCCCTTAGCCGTTCCGTTGAGAGGGTCGTCTGGGAGCGGAAGATCTCCGCTTCCTCGCGCAGCACGCCTTCCTCGGCCACCACGTCGAGCCCCGCGCCGGCCAGGCGGCCTGTGGTCAGGGCCCGCACCAGGGCCTCGCCGTCCACGACGCCGCCTCGGGACGTGTTGATGAGCACCGCGCCCGGCTTCATCCGCGCAAGCTGGGCGTCGCCGATGAGGTGGCGGGTTCCGGCGCCGCCGGGGAGATGCAGTGTCACTACGTCGGCCCTCGCCAACAGCTCATCGAGCCCCGCGTAGCAGAACCCCAGCGTCTCGGCCGCCGTCGGGTCGGTGTGGACGTCGAAGGCGACGACATTCATGCCGAAGCCCTTGGCGATGGCGATGGCCCGGCGTCCGATGCGGCCGGCGCCGACTACGCCCAGGGTTTTGCCGGCGAGATCGAAGCCGCGAAGGCCGTCTTCCGAGAAGTCGCCACGCCGCGTCCGCTCGGCCGCCTCGACGATGCGCCGGCTGAGCGCCAGCAGCAGGGCGAAGACGTGTTCGGCCACCGTGTGGTCGCCATAGTCCGGGACATTGCAGACCGTGACGCCCGACCATCTGCAATAGTCGAGATCGATGTGATCGAAGCCCGTCGAGCGGGTGGCGATGAGCCGAAGCTCTGGAAGCTGACGCAACACCGGCGCGCCGAGGTCCGAGCGGATGAAGGTGGTGACCGTCTCGACGTCGGCGTAGGCGCCCGCCGACGCTTCGGTCAGGGGGGCCGCCAGGCATTCGACCGTGTGGTGCGGTTGGAGCCGCAGGCAGGCCCGGCGCTCCCAATCCGCCACTTCGAAGACCGCGATCTTCATCAGCTCCAACGGCGTCGGAGGCCGCTCCCGGTGGATGACCAAGTCTGCTGCGCCGACCCGTTCAGAGCGACGCAGCGTGAGGGATCGCGCGTTCCAGGGCGTCCGGCCTTGTGCAAAATCAATCGGCGGTCTCGGCCGACGCCGCTCGAGGACTGGTCCATTCGCGGTTCTGCTGGCCTGGCGCCTCTCCCTGCTTGAGTGCGGTCAGCCTGCGCCGAGGTCCTGGGCGGCCGCCCCCCGGCAAACCGGAGAAGGGCCCCTTGGTCCCAAGCTGGGCATGATCGCCTCAGATGCGTTCGGTGCCGGCAGGGTAGGTCGCCGGTTCTCATCGCGCGCGACCGTTTCACGGGCGGCCCGCCTCACGCCGCGACCGGCAGGCCGGCCGCCTTCCACTCCGGAAATCCATCTTCCAGCCGCCGCACCTTGAAGCCGTGCTCGCGCAGGAGCGCCACGGCCTCGAACGCCAGGACGCAGTAGGCGCCCCGGCAATAGGCGACGATCTCCTGGTCCTTCGGCAGGTCGCCCAGCCGCCGCGTCAGGTCCCTCAGGGGAATGTTGACCGCTGAAGGAAGTCGCCCAGCGGCGAATTCATCTTCCGGCCGC
>NZ_JAUYOJ010000213.1 GCF_030697925.1 Phenylobacterium sp.
GCGGCCCTGTTCGGGGCCGACCACGTGGACGATCCCGTTGCGGATGTCGCCCATGGGGAAGAACTCGATGCCGTTGTCCTTGACGTTCCGATAGAGCGTCTGGAGCTGCAGGCGGGCCTCTTCGTCGGCCACGGCGTCGACGCCCAGGCCCTGGCCCTCGGTCGGGATGTTGTGGTCGGCCACCGCCAGGGTGCGGTCGGGCCGGCGCACGCCGCGCCCGGCCACGCGAAGGCCCGCGAAGGCCTGCGGCGTGGTCACCTCGTGAATGAGGTGCAGGTCGATATAGAGGATCGCCTCCCCGTCGGTCTCGTCGACCACGTGGGCCTCCCAGATCTTGTCGTAAAGTGTCTTGCCAACCATGGGCGGCATCTAGTTCCGCGAGGCCCCCAAAGTCCAGCAGCCGCAATTGCCGAGCGAGCCGGATCGGTTATTCATGCACGCATGGCATCCACCGATTGGGACCTGTTCCAGACCCTGCATTCCGTTCTCGAGGCCGGCTCGCTCTCGGCCGCGGCCCGCGCGCGCGGGCTCACCCAGCCGACGCTCGGCCGCCACATCGACGAGCTGGAGCGGCGGCTTGGCGCGCCGCTGTTCCTGCGCAGCCCGCGGGGCCTGATCGCCACGGACCTGGCCAACGAGCTGCGGCCGCACTTGGAGGACATGTCCTCGGCCGCCGCCGCGGCCCTGCGCGACGCCTCGGGCGCCGATGGGATCGGGGGCACGGTTCGCGTCACGGCCAGTGAGATCATGGGCGTGGAGGCCATGCCCCGCATCCTCACCGACTTCCGCATCGCCCATCCGACCATCGACATCGAACTGGTGCTCACCAACCGCAACGAGGACCTGTCACGGCGCGACGCCGACATTGCGGTGCGGATGGCCCGCCCGACCCAGAACACCCTGGTCGCCCGCCGGGTCGGGGAGCTGCATTTCGGCTTCTACGCGACCGCCGAGTATCTCGAGCGGGCCGGGACGCCCAGGTCCCTGGACGATCTCGATGATCACACGGTCATCGGTTACGACAAGCGCGAGGTAAACGTGCCGGGCGGCCTGTCCATCGACCGGCCGATCAGCCGCGAGATGTTCGCCCTGCGCAGCGACAACGACATCGCCCAGCTGGCCTTCCTGCGGGCCGGCTTCGGCGTCGGGGTCTGCCAGCACCGGCTGGCCGAGCGCAGCGGCCTGGTCCAGATCCTGCCCGGGACCTTCGCCTTCAAGCTGGAGATCTGGATCGCCATGCACGAGAACCTCAAGGGCAGCCGGCGGATGCGCCTGATGTTCGACCACCTGGCCGAGAGCCTCTCGGTGTTCTCGGCCGCCAACCGGTGAGCCGGCTGCCGGCCTTTCCGGTCACCGGCGGCTGTGCGTGCGGAGCGGTGCGCTACGTGCTGAAGGGTTCACCGCTTGGCGTCTATTCCTGCCATTGCACCGAGTGCCAGAGCCTGACCGGCTCGGCCTTCAGCCTGGCCATGTCGGTGCTGCGCTCCGATTTCGAGATCACCAAGGGGGAGCTCGCCATCTGGCTGCGGACGGCGGACTCGGGCGCTCAGATTCCGCAACGGTTCTGTCCGACCTGCGGCGTGCGGGTGTTCACCGAGCCGCCGGGCGGGCCGCAGTCGGTGACCGTGCGGCCCGGTACGCTGGACGAGACCAGCTGGGTGCGGCCGGTGGCGGCCTTCTGGACGAAAAGCGCGCAGGCCTGGACGGCGCTTCCCGCCGACACCCTGACCTACGAGACCCAGCCCACCGATTTCGCGCCGGTCATGAAGGCCTGGCGCGACTGGACCAGGGGCTAGGCCAAAACGAAAGCGGCGGCCGTGTCGCCACGGCCGCCGCTGGAAGATCGTATTGTCGAAGCGCCTAGTCTTCGGCGGCTTCCGTAGCCGCGTCGGCCTTGGCCTCGACCTTGGCGCCCATCTGGCGCTCGGCGATCCGGGCCGACTTCCCGCGACGGTCGCGCAGGTAATAGAGCTTGGCGCGACGGACGACGCCGCGACGCTTCACCTCGATGGAGTCGATGTTCGGCGAGTGGATCGGGAACACGCGTTCCACGCCTTCGCCGAAGGAGATCTTGCGGACGGTGAAGCTCTCGTTGATGCCGCCGCCCTGACGGGCGATGCAGACGCCTTCGTAAGCCTGGACGCGCTCGCGCTCGCCTTCCTTGATCTTCACATTGACGCGGACGGTGTCGCCCGGCTGGAAGTCAGGGATGGCCCGCTTGGCCACCAGGCGGTCGCGCTCTTCTTGTTCGAGCTGCTGGATGATGTTCATCGGTCTGATCCTTTCGGGCTTGATCGCCCTTTGCCTGTTATTTGGCGGGACGCCGCGCCCAGAGGTCCGGACGACGTTCCCGCGTGGTCTCTTCCCGCTGGGCCTGCCGCCACTTCCGAACCTCGGCGTGGTGGCCTGAAAGCAGCACATCGGGAATCTCGAGCCCTTCGAACGTCCGCGGTCTTGTGAACTGCGGATGCTCCAGGAGCCCGTCCTCGAAACTCTCTTCACTCAAGCTCTCCGCCTGGCCGAGGACGCCGGGCACGAGCCTTACGCACGCTTCGATCGTCACCAGGGCCGCCGCCTCGCCACCGGCGAGCACCGCGTCTCCGACGCTGATCTCCTCGAACCCCCGGGCGTCGAGCACCCGCTGGTCCACCCCCTCGAACCGGCCGGCCAGGACGATCAGTCCAGGCCCGTCAGCCCACTCTCGAACGCGCGCCTGGGTCAGGGGCCGACCCCGGGCGCTCATGTACAAAAGCGGCCGTCCTCTTTGGTCCACGCTGTCCAGCGCAGCCGCGATGACGTCCGCCCGCATTACCTGTCCTGGGCCGCCACCCGCGGGGGTGTCGTCGAGGAAGCCGCGCTTATCCTTGGAAAATCCCCGAATGTCCACTGTTTCCAAGGTCCAAAGCCCAAGCTCGCGCCAGGCCGTGCCGATCAGCGACACGCCGAGCGGGCCCGGAAAGGCCTCGGGAAACATGGTGAGAACGGTGGCGTCGAAGGACATGGTGCGGCTTTTGGACCAAACACCGCAGGTTTTCCACCTGGCCCTCAAACTTGCCGCAGCGGCGCTATGGGCCTAATCCGGGGTCCTTTCGCACCGCAGCATATTCCGAGACCGATTATGGACACCCCCGAGAGCCTGCCCGAGACCCTGTCGCTGGAGCGGCTGGAGGTGAACCTGTTCCGGGGCGTCAGTCCGGAATTCGGTCCGCCGCGCATCTTCGGCGGCCAGGTGATCGCCCAGTCGCTGCTGGCGGCCTATGAGACGGTCGAGGACCGCATCTGCCACTCGCTGCACTGCTACTTCATCCGGCCCGGCGATCCGCGCATCCCCATCGTCTTCGACGTGGACCGCTCGCGCGACGGCGGCAGCTTCACCACCCGCCGCGTGGTGGCGATCCAGAACGGCAAGCAGATCTTCAACCTCGCCGCCTCGTTCCAGGTGGCCGAGACGGGCTTCGAGCACCAGACGCCGATCCCCACCGTGCCCGGCCCGAACGACCTGCCCGACGAGTCCGAGGCGCAGAAGAAGATGATGGCCAAGATGCCGGAGGAGATGCGCAAGATGATGTCGCGTCCCCGGCCCATCGAGATGCGCCCGGTGGACGGCGACCTGTTCGGCCATGGGAGCAAGGGCCCCAAGCCCGCCACCCAGGACGTCTGGTTCCGGGCCCGTGCGCCGATCGGCGGCGACTCGCACATGCACCAGGTGATCCTGGCCTACGCGTCCGACATGAACATGCTGTCGACCGCCATGCGGCCGCACGGGGTGCAGTGGCAGACCCCGGGCTTCCAGTCGGCCAGCCTCGACCACGCCATGTGGTTCCACCAGCCGTCGAACTTCAACGAATGGCACCTCTATACCCAGGACAGTCCCTCGGCCTCGGGCGGCCGTGGCTTCGTACGCGGCGCGATCTACAACGAGGCCGGCGTGCTGGTGGCCTCGACGGCCCAGGAAGGCCTGATCCGGATGCGCAAGTAGGCCGTTACTGCGGCCGCATCTGCTCGATGGCGGCCAGCAGGGCCGGGGCCGAGACCGGCTTGGCCACCACCCGGGCGTCGGGAACCGAGGCGCGGATGCGCGCCAGCACCTCGCCGCCGCCATAGGCCGTCACGAAGACGATCCGCGCGTCCGTCGCCATGCGAGCCCGACGCGCGGCTTCCACGCCGTCCATCTCGCCGAGCAGGTTCACGTCCATGAGGATGAAATCGGGTCGGAGCGACGTCGCCAGGGCGACGGCCTCCGCGCCCGTGGCGGCGATGGCGCAGACCTCGAAGCCGAAGTCCTCGATCAGGGACTCCAGGCTCATGGCGACGATCGCCTCGTCCTCGACGATCAGGACGCGGAGCGCCTGGGCCCCTGGGGCGCCCTGGGCGTGTGAATGCGGGCGAGGCGCGGGCGCCGCGTGGCGGGTTTGCTGGGTTGAAAACATCAAACCGTCGCTCGAAGTCATGCCGATACAGGTTCCGGGAATTCGAATCGATAACACACGCCCTCGGCGGCGAACTCAATCTCGACCTCGCCGCCGAGATCGCGCTGGGCGGTGGCCTCGATCAGCTTCGCGCCGAACCCGCGCCGGGTGGGCGTCTGCAATCCGCTGAGGCCGGTCTCGCGCCACTCCAGCCCGACCGTGCGCGGGTTGGCGGCCGACACCGACCATTCGATCGCGATCTTGCCGTCGGCCGTGGAAAGGGCGCCGTACTTGGTGGCGTTGGACACCAGCTCATGCAGGATCATGGTCACCGCAAGGGCCGCCTTGGGCGACAGGACCACGCCATGGCCGTTGGTCTCCAGCCGCGCCTGGCCCTCGGCGACATAGGGCTGGACGATCTCGCGGACGATCTCCTCCAGGGAGGTGGTGCGCCAGCGGCTGGCGGTGACCAGGCTGTAGCCGCGGGCGAGCGCCGTCAGGCGGGCCGAAAAGGCGGACTGGAAGGACTCCAGGGAGTCCGCGCGCCGGGCGGTCTGGTCGGCCATGCCCATGACCACCGCCAGCATGTTCTTGGCGCGGTGATCGAGTTCGGCCAGCAGCAGGGTCTGGCGCTCCTGCACCGCGCGGCGCTCCAGCACTCGGCCGACCTGCTGGCCGAGGACGCCGACGATATGCATCAGCCGGGCGTCCGGCTCGGCGGCGTCGCGGCTGAAGAACTCGAGCACCGCCGCCACCTCGCCGCCGCTCATGATCGGAAAACCGAACGCCGAGCGCACGCCGACATCATCGGCCAGCCAGGCGCGTGGAAAGACGTCCGGGGCGTCGATCTCGAATATGGCGCAAGGCTCGCGTGTGCTCCAGATCCGGCCGGGCAATCCCTCGCCTGGTCCGAAGGTCGTCTTGGAGGTGACGGCCCTGAGGGCGGCGAACTCGTCGGGGTCGCCGCGCCAGATCATGGTCGGCGTCAATTTCGGGGGCTGACCCTTGGCCGGGAGGTAGGCGTGTCCGGCGGGCCAACCGGTCAGCTCGCAGACGGAGTCCAGGCAGAGCCGCAAGATGTCGTCGAGCGACTCGGTCTCGGCCGCCAGGGTGGTCACCCGGTTGAGCAGTTCCGCCTCGCGCGCCTGACGCTGGAGGAAGGCTTCGTGCCGCCATCGTTCGGAAATATCGCGGACGAAACCGAGGAAAAGCAGCGCGCCAGCAACCGTCACCGGCGAGATCGACAGCTCGATGGGGAACTCCTCCCCCGAGCGCTTCAGGGCGGTGACCTCGATCCGGCGGCCGAGCAAGGGGCCCTCGCCGGTGGCGAGGAATCGTTCGAGCCCCTTTCGATGCGCCTCGCGCAGCGTCCTGGGGATGATCAGGTCGGCCAGGGGTTCGCCGACCGCCTCCGCCCGAGTCCAGCCGAAGATCACCTGGGCCTGATGGTTCCAGTCCCGCACGATGTCGTCGTCGCCCATGACGATCACGGCGTCGAGGGCGGTGTTCAGCACCAGGGGCAGAAACTCGACACTCTCGGCCGCGAGCGGCGCGCGCAGCGATGTGGGACTCATCAGGCCGGCCTCTTGCGACGCATGCGACGCCCAGGTTGTAGCACCAGGACACCTCTCCAAGGATTGAAAATGGCGGCCGGTTCCACCGGAGGTCACAGCGTGGCGGGCGTGGTGTCCAGGATCTCCATCCGTGTGCCGCTGGCCGCGAGCCTGCGGGCGGCCTTGACGAAGCCGATGGCGTCGGCCCGGGCGAAGTGGACCTTCAGCGCCTCGATATCGGTCCAGCGCTCGACGAAGACCAGCCGGAGGGGGGCCTCGCAATCCACATGGACATTGTGGGACCGGCAGCCCGGCTCGGCGCGCGAGCGGACCGAATGGTCGATGCAGAGCTGGCGCAGTTCGTCGAAGGTCTCGGGCTTGGCGTCCACCGCGCCGGTCACCAGGATCATGGGTCCTCCATCGCCGTTGTTCCGACTAAGCCCCATCTCGGTCGGCGCGCAAACCGGCCAATGGGTGTAGCGTCCGCCCATGGATGATCTGACGAGCGGCCAACTTGAAGCCCTGCGCGATCTGGCCCGGAAGAAGACCGGGGCGGCCGTGCCGTTCGTCAATATCAGCGCGGCCCGCGCCCTGACCGACCTTGGCCTGGCCGAGCGCAGCCAGGAGGGCTGGGACATCACGCCGGCCGGCGCGGCCTATCTGGCGCGGCAGGGCGGACCGCCGTTGGGCGCCTAGCGATGACGTCGTCGCCCGTCCGCTGCTAGGGTCCAGCACGAAGGTTGGAGGGGGAGGCTATGTGGGTAATGGCTCTAGCGCTGCTCGTCGTCGACTCAGGCTCGACGGCCACCGGCGCGCCACTATCACCCGAGGCGCGCGCGCTCGTGGCGTCCGTAGCGCAATCCATCGACCAGGTGCGCGCCCGGCATGCGCTACTGCCACCACCGCGAGACGACGCTGATCGACTGACCCGGATGGGGGAGCTTGATCAGGCGCCGCGCCGAATAATCGTCGCAGCCGACTTCTCCAAGATTCCCGAAGAGGAACGACCGGCGGCCCGCGACGCGGCGGGCGCCCTCATCGAGGCCGTGGACCGAGAAAACCAGGTCGCGCTGTCCAAGCTCGTCCCCGCCGAAGGCTGGTTCCTCCGAAGCCGCTATGGCGAAGCCGCCGCGCGTTCGGCGTTCCACATCGTGCAGCATGCCGACAACGAGATGCAGCGCCGCTTCCTGTCCATCCTGGAGCCGCTAGTGGCGATGGGGGAGGTCGACGGTCAGAGCTATGGGATGATGTTCGACCGCATCGCGGTTGGCGAAGGCCGGTCCCAGCGTTTCGGTTCGCAGTTCCGATGCGATCAAGGCCGCTGGGCGCCCTATCCTCTCGAGAACCCAGAAGGCGTCGAAGGCCGACGCGCAGCCATGGGCTTTCCGGGCTCCTTCGCGGATATGAAGCTGCGGTTCGCGGCCATGCCTCCTTGCGCGCCAACCCGTTCCGCTCGCCCGGCAGCCATGGACCGCAAGCCCTAGGGTTGCTCGTCGCGGCCCTCATTGGGGTCGGCCTCGATCACCGCCGGCGGGGCGGCGATGATCTTGCCCTCGGCCAGCCGCACCTCGGGCACCGCCTCGCGGGTGAAGGGCAGCCACCAAGTCTGACCGGCCCTGGGCTGGATCTCCAGCAGGTCCCCGGCCCCGAAGTCCCTGACGTCCTTGACCTTGCCCAGCGGCTCGCCGGCGGCGGTCTCGACCGCCAGCCCGATCAGGTCGGCCAGATAGAACTCGTCCTCCTCGGGCGCGGGCAGGACGTCGCGGGCGATGAACAGCTTGAGGCCGCGCAAGGCCTCGGCGGCGTTGCGGTCGTCACAGCCCTTCACCCGGGCGACGATGCCGCCCTTCGAGGGGCGGGCCGAGGCGATGACCAGGCTGGGCGATCCATCCTGGCGCATCAGGTTCTTGTAGTCGGCCACCGCCATGGGATCGGCGGTGTAGGTGGTGATCTTCAGTTCGCCGCGGACGCCATGGGCGCCCCCGACCTGGGCCACGAGGAGGAGCTGGTCGCTCACGCGGGGGCTCCTCCTCGCGCCATGGGGTGTTAGCCCTCGGCCTTGTCGGCGTCGGCTTCGGCGGCCGGAGCTTCCTCGGCGGCGGCTTCAGCGGCGGGAGCCTCTTCAGCAGCGACTTCGGCGGCAGGCGCCTCTTCGGCCACGGCTTCAGCGGCCGGGGCTTCTTCAGCGGCGGCTTCGGCGGCCGGAGCCTCTTCGGTCACGGCCTCGGCGGCGGGAGCTTCCTCGACGACCGGTTCCGGCTCGGGCGGACGGGCGGCGGCTTCAGCCGCGGCGGCGGCCAGGTCGGCCTCGCGCTTGGCGCGCTCTTCGACGCGTTCCTTGGCCTTCTGGCCGGGCTCACCCTTCTTCGGGTTGTTGCCGTGCTCCCACTTCACCACGCCCTCGTTGGAGAGGAAGCGGGCGACGCGGTCGGTGGGCTGGGCGCCCTTGCCGATCCATTCCTGGATGCGCTCGACCTTAAGGGTGACGCGATTGCCGTCTTCCTTCTTGAGCATCGGGTTGTAGGTCCCGACCTTCTCGATGAAGCGGCCGTCGCGGGGCGAGTGGCTGTCGGCGACGACGATGGAATAGTAGGGGCGCTTCTTGGCGCCGCCACGGGCGAGACGGATCTTCAGCATGGGTAGTCCTTTGTAAGATCTAGGATTTCTTGAAGGGATTGAAGACCGAGGGCATGTTCATGCCGCCCAGTCCCGGGAGTTTCGGAGGTTCGGGCGCGCCGAGATTGGCGGCCAGGCCGCCGGGCTTGCCCGCCAGCCTGCCCAGCTCCTCGAGCTGTTTGGTGTCGGGCGGAGGCAGCTTGCCGCCGCCCAGGGCCTTGAGACGGTCCGAGCCGCCGCCGCCGCCGATCATGCCGGCCATGCGGGCGAAGCCCTTGCCGCCGTCGCGGCTCATCATCTTGAAGGCGTCGGCCATCTGGCGATGCTGCTTCAGCAGCCGGTTGACGTCGGCCACGTCCACCCCGGCGCCGGCGGCGATGCGGCGCTTGCGCGAGGCCTGCAGAATGTCGGGCTTCTTCCGCTCGGCCTTGGTCATCGACGAGATGATCGCCGACTGACGGTCGAGCGTCTTGTCCGAGACATTGGCCTCGGCCATCTGCTTCTTGATCTTCTGGACGCCGGGCAGCAGACCCATCAGGCCTTCCATGCCGCCCATCTTCTTCATCTGGGCGAACTGGTCGGCCATCATGTCCAGGTCGAACTGGCCCTTGGCGAGCTTGCGCGCCATGGCCTCGGTCTTGGCCTGGTCCAGGTCCTGGGCGGCCTTCTCG
>NZ_JAUYOJ010000215.1 GCF_030697925.1 Phenylobacterium sp.
GAAGGGCCCAGGCCCCTCCTTTGAGCGAAGTCCCTCGCCGGGACGATGGACCAGGTCAGGCCGCGAAAGGGCAAGCGGCTCCAACCGCGCCTCCTAGATGGGCCGGCCTGGTTCTCATCCGATCCCATCAGGTGGCGGCCCGCGCCGACCACGGACAGAAGCAAGACCCCGGCGAAGGATCGACCTCAAGAGGGATTGACTGACGAAGGCCCGTTACAGAAGACCCTTTCCGGGTCAGATGGACTCATCTGACCGGATAAAATGGTCTATCTTCAAAACCTTAGAGCGTGACGGCCGCCTGAACCGGTATCCACTTCAGGCTGTCACGCTCTAGGTCGAAGGTCGTGGAATAGGGAGACACGAGAGCGGCGATTGGCGGCGTAATCTTCGTCGGAAAAGAAGGTCTGCCGCCGGCGGGCGCCCCTCTGGATGACGGGGTGCGCCACGCCCGCCGCTACGACTCTCGCCAAACCGCGCCGTGGGTCGGCTTGGCGTATCGGGGAGGCTGAGCCAATTGGGTATGTGTCCGCGTTATTCCCCCGCCCCAACCTATCCCCAAACCAGCACCCAGACCCCGATCGACGCGAAGCTCGCCGCCGCGACCCAGCGGATGTGTCTGAGCGGCAGCCGCCCGGCGACCGCCTCGCCCAGATAGACCGCCGGGACGTTGGCGATCATCATGCCCAGGGTCGTGCCCGCCGCCACCCACAGCACCTGATGGAACTTCGCCGCGAGCGCGACCGTGGCCACCTGGGTCTTGTCGCCCATCTCCACCAGGAAGAAGGCCACGAGGGTGGTGAGGAAGATCGAGGCGCCGGCCCGGTCGCGCGGGGCGTCCTTGTCCTCGAAACTGTCGGGGATCAGGGCCCAGGCGGCGAAGGCCAGGAAGGCCCCGCCCAGCAGCCACCTCAGCCACGGCCCCTGCAGGAACTGTCCCGCCGCCACCCCCACGAGGGCGGCGAGGGCGTGGTTGGCCAGGGTGGCGATCAGGATGCCCAGGATGATCGGCGCGGGCCGGCGGAACCGCGCCGCCAGCAACATGGCCAGGAGCTGGGTCTTGTCGCCGATCTCGGCGATGGCCACGAGGCCGGTGGAAACGAGGAAGGCGTCCATCGAGGCGAGTCATCCGGGCGGGGTCGAGGCGAACCAATGGCCTTCCGCGCCGGCGACCCCGCATGGATCGACGCACGAAAGCCAAAGGTCTCGCCAAGCACCCGGCCACGTGCGCAGCACGTGACCAAGGATACCAAAAGTGACGCGCATTCCGGGCGGCGGACCGGAGACCACTCCGCCCGAATGCGCGTCGCCGGATGCGCCATGCGGGTCCGAGAACCCAGCAATTGTGTTGACGCACCCCCCGTTGGAGCTACGGGCGGCTACTCCCCAGTGACGGCGTGCTGGATAGGTGAGGGCGTCCTCGAGGGCAAGTGCGAACAGTTCGCGTCATGGGCGAGGCCCATTGTCACATGCGCGTGAGGGCGCCGCCGAGCCGCCCATTGAAAACCCAGGCGCTTCAATCCCCCGCGAAGCGCGTTAACCTTTCGTTAGCGAAAAACACTCGGGGACAACCCCGCGACCCCGTTGACGAGTCATTAGGCTTGATGCCCCATATGATGCGTATCCGGGTGGGGCGCCCACTAGATATAGTTCCGGTAGGCGACGACGGGCGGGGGGCTCGAAGCGCCTGATAGTTATAGGTTTTGGGTCATGAGCAGCAGCGAAGCGGCAATTCGGACGGTTTCGGACGCGACCCAGGTCGCCGCCGAGCGATCCGAGCGACCGCAGCTCCAGCTGGTCCGCAAGGTCGAGGTCGACCGCTCGCGCGACGCCCTGCTGACTGATTTCGGCAAGACCACGCTGGAGGACCGCTACCTCCTGGCCGGCGAAAGCTACCAGGACATGTTCGCCCGGGTGGCCACCGCCTATGCCGACGACGCCGACCACGCCCAGCGCGTCTATGATTACATCTCCAACCTCTGGTTCATGCCGGCCACCCCCGTCCTGTCGAATGGCGGCGCCGGCCGCGGCCTGCCGATCTCCTGCTTCCTCAACGCCGTCGGCGACTCGCTGGACGGCATCCAGAGCGTCTGGAACGAGAACGTGGCGCTCGCCTCCAACGGCGGCGGCATCGGGACCTATTGGGGCGGCGTGCGCTCCATCGGCGAGAAGGTGAAGGGCGCGGGCCAGACCAGCGGCATCATCCCCTTCATCCGGGTGATGGACTCGCTCACCCTGGCCATTTCGCAGGGTTCCCTGCGTCGCGGCTCGGCGGCGGTCTATCTCGACATCCACCATCCGGAGATCGAGGAGTTCCTCGAGATCCGCAAGCCGTCGGGCGACTTCAACCGCAAGTCGCTCAACCTGCACCACGGCATCTCGATCAGCGACGAGTTCATGGAGGCGGTCCGCGAGGGCGCCATGTTCGGCCTGCGCTCGCCGAAGACCAAGGAGATAATCCGCGAGGTCGACGCTCGCTCCCTGTGGCAGAAGATCCTCGAGATCCGGCTGCAGACCGGCGAGCCCTATCTGATCTTCTCCGACACCGTGAACCGCGCCATGCCGCAGCATCAGCGCGAGCTCGGCCTCTCGGTGCGCCAGTCGAACCTGTGCTCGGAGATCATGCTCCACACCGGGACCGACCACCTGGGCAAGGAGCGCACGGCCGTCTGCTGCCTCTCTTCGGTCAACGCCGAGAAGTTCATGGAGTGGCGCGACCACCCGACCTTCATCGAGGACGTCATGCGCTTCCTCGACAACGTCCTGCAGGACTTCATCGAGCGCGCGCCGCCCGAGATGGCCAACGCCGTCTACGCCGCTGTCCGCGAGCGTTCGGTGGGCCTGGGCCTCATGGGCTTCCACACCTTCCTGCAGGCCCAGAACGTGCCGTTCGAGAGCGCGCTGGCCAAGTCCTGGAACATGCGCCTGTTCAAGCACCTGCGCCGCCAGTGCGACGCCGCCTCCCGCACCCTGGCTGCCGAGCGCGGCGCCTGCCCGGACGCCGCCGAGCGCGGGGTCATGGAGCGCTTCAGCCACAAGCTGGCCATCGCGCCCACCGCCTCGATCTCGATCATCTGCGGCGGCACCAGCGCCGGCATCGAGCCGATCCCGGCCAACATCTACACCCACAAGACCCTGTCGGGCTCCTTCGCGGTGAAGAACCCCTATCTGGAGCGCCTGCTGGAGCAGACCGGCCACAACACCGCCGAGATCTGGGACTCGATCCTGGAGAACGAGGGTTCGGTGCAGCATCTCGACTGCCTCAGCCAGGACGACAAGGACATCTACAAGACCGCCTTCGAGCTGGACCAGCGCTGGGTGATCGAACTGGCCGCCGACCGTACGCCGGACATCTGCCAGTCCCAGTCGGTGAACATCTTCCTGCCGGGCGATGTCGATAAGTGGGACCTGCACATGCTGCACTGGCAGGCCTGGGAGCGCGGCTGCAAGTCGCTCTACTACATGCGGTCCAAGTCGGTGCAGCGGGCCGCCCATGCCGGCGGCGAGGGTGCGGCGGTGGTCACCATGTCCGACGAACGCACGGACTACGACGAATGCCTCGCCTGCCAATAGAACGTGCTTTTCCCCCGTTAGTAGAACCCGTGCACGGCCCGCTAACCGTCGTGCCATAGTCTTCGGGACGAACGTCGCTGCTCTCGGGGGGGCACATGCGAAACGTCCCGACCGTCGAACGTCGAACTCCAGGCTCAAAGGCCGCGCGGACCCACGGTCTCGCGCGGCCTTTTGCTTTTATTTCAAGACGATATGTCGCGATGGGAACGGATTTTCCACTTGCGCCCTTCCTAAAGCGTGGAAGGATGCTCCTTGGGTCGTGCGCTCAAGGACGCGATCCTGGGAGGATGCGTATGAGGCCGTTGGCTCAGTTGGCCATCGCCTGTGTTTTCACCGCCGCGGCAGGCGCGGCAGAGGCTGGTCCCAAGGGCGTGGCGTCCAAGGCGGCAGCCGACAAGCTGATGGGGGCGGCCTTCGCGCCCAAAGCCCCGACCCGCATCGACGGGGACCTGAACCATCTATTGAACCGCGACACCGACGCCGACTGGCGCACGCGCGAGATCGCGTTGGGCAAGGGCGATCGGCTGAGGCTCAAGCTCGGCGAGCCCGCCTTGCCGCTAGGCGCCCCGCTGGACCTCGACCGCGAGCGCTTCGCCGCCGACGCCTATGAGGTCGCCGTGACCCGCGACTGGCCGGGCGTGAAGTTCGAGGCCGGCGCATACGATCTGCGCCTCGCGCCCCATGCCGAGCTCGGCGTCTCCAACGCCGGCGGCCAGGCCGGGGCCGGAGCGATCCTCACCGTCGGCCAGCGCCGCGACGACATGGTCAAGTCCCAGCTCAGCGACCTGGGCGTCCAGGACGGGGCGGCCTTCGGCGATCAGGGCCGCTGGTACCTGTTCGCCGCCGCCAGCGGCCGGGCCGTGGGCCTCAACATGCTGCGGAGCGACGGCGGCTGGGACCGGGCCGGCTGGTCCACCGATCCCTCCAGCACCCTGGTCGGCGACGCCCAGGTGGGCGTCGGCTTCCGCAAGGGGATGATGCAGACCTCCTTCGGCGTCATCCACCGCGAGGTGAAGGGCGAACACCGCATCTGGGGCCAGAGCACCAAGGACGACACCCTGGCCGCCTTCTCGCTCTCGATCCGTCCGCGCTAGCCCATCCGCGCGGCCCACAGGGCCTTGAGCCGCGGGTCTTCGTCGACGCGCTTGACCACCTCGCCCATCTTCGGCGCCTCGCGGTAGAACCGTTCACGCCTCGGCCGGAACCGCGAGACCACCGCCACATAGAGGTCCAGCACGCTGAGCTCGTCGCCCAAGATGTAGCGGCCGGGGGAGACCTGGCCGTCCATGATCCCCCAACACTCGGCGATCCGCTCCAGGGTGCGCTCGGTCAGGGCCTCATGCCCCGCTGGATCGGGGACCAGCCGCGAGGGATCGTCCTTCACCCAGTAGAGCGAGTAGATGGCGCTGGAGACGAAGCTCATCCAGCGCAGGAATTGGGCCCGGCCGGGCTCGCCGGGCATGGGCGCCAGCCGGGCCTCCGGATAGGTCTCCGCCAGCCAGATCAGGATCGCCGCGCTCTCGGTGATCGCCTCGCCGCCCGGCAGCACCAGGGCCGGCACCTGGCGCATGGGATTGGCGGCCAGCACCTTGTCGCCGCTCTCCGGATGGCCCTTGTCCCAGGTATAGGCCTCGATGAGCCGATAGGGCTCGCCGATCACGGTCAGCGCCGCCTCCACGGCCACGGCGCCGGACCCCCGGGCGCCGAACAGGGTCAGTTGCTCAGACATGCTTATCCCAGGCTTGTTCACAACATCTTGGGGAGCTGCGCCAACTCGCCGCTAGATATGGATGTGGATCGAGAGCTAGAGTTTGCCCGTTAACGCTACGTCCGTCGATTCCGCTCCGTTCGAAAGTCCGCCCGTGACCGCCAAATCCTCACTGCCAGGCCTGCTCACGCCGTCGTTCGCCTACAAGCCCTTCCGCTATCCGTGGGCCTACGACTTCTGGAAGAAGCAGCAGCAGGTCCACTGGATGCCGGAAGAGGTGCCGCTGGGCGAGGACCTCAAGGATTGGGCCGCCAAGCTCAACGACAAGGAGCGCAACCTCCTCACCCAGATTTTCCGGTTCTTCACCCAGTCGGACGTCGAGGTGAACGACAACTATATGGAGCGCTATTCGCGCGTCTTCAAACCGACCGAAGTGAAGATGATGCTGGCCTCGTTCTCCAACATGGAGACGATCCACATCGCGGCCTACGCCCTGCTGCTCGAGACCATCGGCATGCCCGATTCCGAGTTCACTGCGTTTCTCGAATTCCAAGAGATGCGTGACAAGCACGACTACATGCAGAAATTCGGCGTCGAGACCAACGCGGATATTGCACGAACTCTTGCGATGTTCGGCGGGTTCACCGAGGGGCTGCAGCTGTTCGCCAGCTTCGCCATGCTGATGAACTTCCCGCGCCACAACAAGATGAAGGGCATGGGCCAGATCGTCTCGTGGTCGGTGCGCGACGAGAGCCTGCACTGCGAGGGGATCATCAAGCTCTACCACGCCTTCAACGCCGAGACCGGGGCGGTGACCAAGAGCGTGGCCGACGACATCGTCGACTGCTGCAAGACCGTGGTGGGCCTGGAGGACAAGTTCATCGACCTGGCCTTCAGCGCCGGCGAGGTCCAGGGCATGACCCCCGACGACATCAAGAACTACATCCGCTTCATCGCCGACTGGCGCTTGCGCCAGCTGGGCCTGCCGGAGGTCTACGGCGCCAAGACCAACCCGCTGCCCTGGCTGCAGTCGATGCTGTCGGGCGTCGAGCACGCCAACTTCTTCGAGGCCCGCTCGACCGAATATTCCAAGGCCGCCACCAAGGGCAAATGGGACGGCGACGGCGGGGTCTGGGCCGAGTTCGACAAGACGCTCGCCAAGCGCAGCGACCTGATCCTTCCGGCCGAATAGACACCATGACCAAGCTCGTAGAGGTTTCCGACGCCGGCCACGTGCGGACCATCCGCCTCAACCGGCCGGAGAAGAAGAACGCGCTGAGCCTGCAGCTGGCCTGGGCGGTGATCGCCGCGGTCGACGAGGCGGCCCAGGACGACGAGGTCTGGGTGGTGGCGCTCACCGGCTCGGGCGACGCCTTCTGCGCGGGCCTCGACCTGACGGGCTCCGAGCCCCATTCCCCCTATCCGCCGATGACCTCCTATCTGGACGACATCGGCTGGGTCGGCCAGTTCCTGCTGGCCATCCGCAAGCGCTGCGACAAGCCGGTGGTCGGCGGGATCAACGGGGTGGCGGTCGGCGCCGGCCTGGGCCTGGCCATGGCTGCGGACGTGCGGCTCATCGCCCACAGCGCCCGGCTGATGGCCGGCTACACCCGCATCGGCGGCTCGCCCGACGCCGGCCTGACCATAACGCTGCCCCAAGCGATGGGGTATGAGCGGGCGATGCGGTTCATGATGGAAAACCGCACGCTGACCGGCGAGGAGGCCGTCGAGTGGGGCATGGCCGGGGAGGCGGTGGCCGACGCCGACTTCGCCGCCCGCCTGGCCGAATATTGCGCCAAGCTCTGCGAGTGGTCGCCGATCACCCTGCGCCTGCTGAAGCGCGGCATCGTCAAGTCCTACGAGTCCCACGACATGGAGCAGCAGCTCCGCTACGAGGTCGCCAATATCGGCCGCGCCTTCCGCAGCGAGGACGGCCAGGAGGCCCGCCGCGCCTTCCTGGAGAAGCGCAAGCCGGTGTTCACGGGGCGCTAGAGGCGACCACCAGCCGCAGGGCGCCGGTCTCGGCGACCCGCACCGCCTGCACTGCGCTCGGCCGGGCGATCACCGGGCCGTAGCTCGCCCCACCTTCGGCCTCGTCCACGAACCGCCGGGCGTCCTCGAGGTCGGCGGCGCTCATCCGCGCGGTGAGCGTGGCCAGCGCCTCCTCGGCTTGGCCCCGCACGTCCGCATCGGCCCCGTCGTTCGAGGCCGCCAGCGCCGTCCAGACATAGGCGTCGATCGGGTCCTTCCGCGCCAGCCGCCCCTGCGCATAGACCTCGCCCAGCGCCAGCTGCGCCGCCCCGTCCCCGTCCAGGGCCGCGTCGTGCAGCCGGTTGACCTCGATCTGGGCCGGGGTTAGGGCGGCCACCACCCAGGGCAGGCCCGGCGCGGGTCCGCCGCCACGGCCGCCCGAATGGGGATCCAGATGCAGGTGCGGGCCCTGGGTCCCGTGCCGCCCCTCGGCGAAGATGGTGCGGAAGGGCGCTCCGGCCCTTCGCAGCTTGGCCGCCGCGCGGAACGGGCTCATCCCCTCGACCACCACGTCATAGGCGCCCGGCGCCTCGGGCCGCCCCATGGAGTGGCGCGACAGCCGCCCGGCCGGCACGGTCAGCGCGCCTTGCGCCCGAAGCTGGTTCTCGCGCTCGGGGGTGCGATAGCCGCCGGTCACCCGCCAGGTCCCGGCCCCGAACACCTGGTCCATGGTCGAGCGGAACCGCGCATGCGGATCCTCGCCGGCCCGGGCGCCGGGCGCGGCGGCCGCCAATGCGATGCTCAAGACCAGCGCGATCCTCACGCCCCGTCTCCCGAACAGCCCTTAGAGGCCTCGAGCCTATGCCCGGGGGAAACGCAGGGAAAGCCGATACAACCGGTGCGCTATCCCTCCTCCTTGTGGGGAGAGCAATCGCATATGGCCGACGGTCAGGGCGCGGCGGTGGTCAGATGCTCCCCTCTTGGGGGAGCTCCCGGCCGAATGGCCGGGTGAGGGGGACTAAAATGTCCTTGGACGGCGGTTCGACGGGGCTCAGCAGGGGCTAAAGTCCCCCTCAGGCCCTTCGGGCCAGCTCCCCCAGAAGGGGAGCATCTTCGCTCCCCGCATATGCGATAGCCCTGCTCCTTGTGAGCAGGGATGACCTCAGGCGCGCGCGTAAGCCGGCGTCCAGGTCGCCTGGCGCTGGCGGCGGATGGCGCCGCCCACCAGGCCGAAGCCCACGATCATCATCGCCCAGGTCGCCGGCTCGGGCACGGCGGTGGCCACGGCGATATTGTCGAGCTCGAAGGAATTGCCGGTCGAATAGAAGATCACCTTGGTGACCCGGTCGGACCCGAAATTGTAGGTCATCCGCCGGCCGACGGTCTGGTCGCCGTTGAAGGCCCCGTCCGCCAGGGCCGCGCCCACCAGCGTCTGGTCGAAGCCGTTCAGCCCGATGAAGCGGATGGCGTTATAGGCGTCGGGCGAGCCGATATAGACGCTGATCGCGCTGATCAGCGGCGTGTCCAGGGTCGCCGCGCCTCCCGCGTGGATGGCCAGGTAGTCGGTGGTGGTGCCGGGCGGCGGGGCGGCCACGCCGGGGAACAGGCCCTGCGACCCGTCGAAGATCCCGGCCGCGCCGCTGAGGATCAGGCTGTAGCCCGGCGCCACATAGCCATCGAAGTCGTAGACCACGAACTGGTCCGCCGGCGGCGGCGTATCCACGGGCGAGGCGATCACCGTTAGGGCGTGGGCCGGCGCGGCCAGGGAAACGGTGGCCGCGGCGGCCATGGCGGCGATGCTGAACTTCATGCTTGGACCCGTAACAAAAACGCCCGCTCACCGAGCCTGATCAACCGATCCCAGGGTTGTAGAGCATCTGGCGACCGCCTGACGGTAATTCCCTCTCGAGTTGACGGTTCCAAATTCAATACGGGCTCAAAGACGAGCAAATCTTAATTAACCCTAACCAGCAAATTGGACTGGAACAACTGAACCGCGGCGGTGTTTGAGCTTCGCAGTGGGTCGCCTCCAGCAGTTGGGCGATCACCGGGCGCGGTCTGGAGGGATCCCGCCCAAGGTCTGAATCGTCGGCCCCCGACGTTCGACCGAGCCGGCCCGGGCCGCGCCGCGCAGCGCGACCGGGCCGGCTTTCGGCGCGACGCTTGCTCCGCCCCGACGAAGGCCGCAAGGTTCATGCGGGGGCAGTGATGGCTTATTACCGGGTATATCTTACAGGTCGCGACGGGCGGATCCGGGATGTCCGGCCCATCGAGGCCGCGTCCGACGACGCGATCCTGAAGCTCGTCGGCGACATGGACCTGCGCGGCTTCGGCGCGGAGATCTGGGACGGGGCGCGGAAGCTGGCGACGACCTTTCCGTATCGGGAGCGGGATTAGGCGGAGGGCTGGAGTGGAGATCACGCCCGCACCCACCACTCGTCATCCCGGCTTCGGCGTAATATTACGGCGACAGTGAATTAAATTGACGCCTCAATTGATCGACGCCAAGCGAGGGCCCCCGCCGAAAGACGCTGGCGTCAAATAGAATGCACTGTCACCGCCGTCGTCAGGCGGTCCGCAGGCTCGTCGTCCGCCGCCGTCCGCCGCGAACCGCCGCGCCCACGGCGCCGAAGCCCACGATCATCATCGCCCAGGTCGCCGGCTCGGGCACGGCGCTCACCGCGACGTTCAGGTTGTCCACCACGAAATGGAAGTCGTCCTGCGATGGCGTCGGCGCCAGGCTGGTGAAGGTCAGGCCCGTGAGCCCCTTCCAGGTGGTCGTCAGGGCGAAGGGCGAGCCGGTGTCGAGATTGATCGTCGTCGTATAGAGCAGGCCCGCGCCGGAATAGCCGTCGATGCGCAGCTGCAGGTCGTCGCGCCAGGCCGCGGTGAAATAGCCGCCGCCGAACGAGAAGGTCCCGTCGATCGCGCGGATTTCCGAGGGCGCGCCATACCGGTTAAACGCCGCGTGGGTCGGCGACACCACGCCGTGGGCGTAGCCGGTGTTCTCCAGGTGCTGGGCCGGGTTGAGCCAGGGGTCGACGACCCCCCAGTTCTTCCACCACAGGTCGTTGTAGCCGACGTGAATCTGGAACTGGTGGGGAATGTCCTCGAAGCCGATGACGGCCGCCTGCGCCGGAACGGCGGCGAGCGCCAGGAAAGCGGCGCAAGCCGTGGACGCCAGAACTCGGTTCACAGGGGTGTCTCCATTTACAGTAGAGCGCACCTATGTCCTGCTACCTATGGCCGGTCAATGGTGGAGCTTGGCCAGCGCCTTGGCCGGCCGCGCCGCCGCCGTCCGCGCCGTGACGATGTCGAGGATAGTTACGGTGACAGTGAATTGAATCGACGCTTCAATTGATCGACGCCAAGCTAGGGCCCCCGCCGAAAGACGCTGGCGTCAATTTAATGCACTGTCACCCTAACCGCGCCCTACCGCGTCGCGATGACGTGCAGCCACAGCCGCGGCTCGCGGTCATAGCCGCCGCCCGGCCCGCTGCGCACCTCCAGCGCGCCCCACGGCCCGGCCGCCTCATAGGCCGCGCGCAGGGCCTCTTCCGTGGGGAAATTGAAGAACCGTCCGAGCGCGTCGCGCCCGTCGCCGTCGCCGGCCTTGTAGCCCGCATAGAACAGCCCGCCCGGCTTCAACGCGCGGCGCACCCGCCCCAGGATCGCGGCTAAGCCGCCCAGCGGCACGTGCAGCAGGCTGGCATTGGCCCAGACCGCGTCATAGGCGCCCTGCGCTTCCAGCTCCTCGAACAGCATCACCCGCACCGGCCGCCCGATCCGCCGCTCTGCCTGGGCCGCCAGCCCCGGCGAGCCGTCGGTGGCCTCGACCTCGAAACCCGCCGCCAGCATGGCCTCCGCGTCCCGCCCCCCGCCGCAGCCCAGCTCCAGGATCCGCCCGCCCGGCGCCACCCGCGCCAGGAAGTCGGACAAGGCCCGCGACACCGCCTCCCGGCGGCCGGCATAGGCCACGGCCTCGCGGTCGTAGAAGGCCAGGGTGTCAGGGTCGTGGAATGGGTTGGTCATGGGGGCGGCCCAGGTTTCGCCGGAGGGGCGGTGCGGTCAAGGGGCACAGAATGTCCCCTCGCTACCCCCGCTCGTCATCCCGGTTTCGGCGCAGCCGAAGGCCGGGACCCATACGCGCCGGATCTCGACGAACGCGCGCAGACGCCGCTGACACCTAGACCGCCAAAGGCTCTGGCGCGGGTCCAAAACGGTTCGCGAGCCCCGTTCCCTGACGCGACAGCATGAAGAGCAACATCACGAAGGTGACGTTGTAGAGGGCGCCGGCGACGAAAACCGCGATGAACAGTAGTCCGACCTCGGGCTGTGCGTGCCCGCCTGAACCCCACATAAGCTTGGAAGATCCGAACATCGCGAGAGCCAGCAATGGCAGCGGCGGGACGCCCCACCAACCGGACCTGCCGCTGTCGTGCAGCCGCCGAGTCACGGCCGCCGCCAGGAGCGCGACGGTCAGGGCCAGGCCCGCGCACGTGACGAGGATGTACTTCTCGACGCTCGACGGCGTCCCTGCGAGGAGGTCCTCCAGCACCGGCGGCACGAAGCCACTCATCGCCACGTAAGGCAAGGCCATGGCGAAGATCGCGAACGACCAGAACTGCGCCCGCGTGTCCCGACCGGAGAGGCGGGTAAGGCCGCTAAGGCCGCGTCCGATGGAGCTGAATGCTTGCAAGGTCTCACTCCGGCGGCGCGTGGGTGCGGGCGAGGGCGTAGTCTAGCTGGTGGCTTGGTCGAAGCTAGGCTGTGGGGACGGTTTGGCGCCTGCCGTGTTCGCGGTGTCGATCGGAAGGCGAACCGAATTTAGTATAGTGTCACCGTAATTCGCACCGTAATTCGAATTTTATTGGCGGCCTGGAAGTAGATTTTCGAAGTTAACCACTACCCTTCATGAGAAGCGCAATGATGCCGACAATCACGCCGCCAAGACCTGTAAACGCTGCAAGCCAGGTCACTAGGCCTTGGCTCGCCTCGCGCTGCGCCGGACTATCTGGTGGAGGCGATCTGTGAGGGGATCGCCGAGGGCGGGACGCTGCACGGGCTGAGCAAGCTGCCGGACATGCCGTGCGCGCGCACGCTCGCCAACTGGATGCGGACCCGGCCCGACTTCGCCGAGGCGGTGGGGCGGGCGAAGGCGGAGCGCAAGGCGCGGCGGGCGGTGGACGCGGAATATGAGCGGTTGCGGCGGCGGCTGGGCGGGGTCCCGGCGAAGCCGGATTAGTTAGACGCGAAGGACGCGAAGATCGCGAAGAGATGCGCCGCGCCCTTCGCGTCCTTCGCGTCCTTCGCGTACTTCGCGCCCTTTGTGTCTGCTTCTTTTGCGAGAATCGCGGCTTCGCCGCTTAGCCCCAGGGGCCGCGTCTCGCGCGGGTGATCGGGACGGCGGTCTCGCCTCGGCGGGTGACGATCGGCGGGGCGCGGCCGGCCAGGCGCATCAGGGCCTCGACGCGGTTGTGCGTCGCCGGGTGGGTGGAGAACAGGTTGTCGGCGCCTCGCCCCGAGAGCGGGTTGATGATGAACATCTGGCCGGTGGCGGGATTGCGCTCGGCCGTCAGGTTGACGATGCCGCGGGCATGGGCGTCGATCTTCTGCAGGGCGCTGGCCAGGGCCTGGGCGTCGCCGCTGATCGCCGCGCCGCCGGCGTCGGCCTGGTATTCGCGGCCGCGGCTGATGGCCATCTGGACCAGGGCCGCGGCCATGGGGGCCAGGATCATCAGGGCCAGGGTCCCGATGATGCCGCCCGGCCGCTCGCGGTCATTGCCGCCGAAGAACAGCGCGAAATTGGCCAGCGCCCCGATGGCGCCAGCGATGGTCGCCGTGACGGTCATGGTCAGCGTGTCGCGGTTCTTCACATGGGCCAGCTCGTGGGCCATGACCCCGCGGATCTCGCGGCGGTCCAGCATGCGCAGCAGGCCCACGGTGGCGGCCACGGCGGCGTGCTCGGGGTCGCGGCCGGTGGCGAAGGCGTTGGGCTGGTCGCTGTCGATGACATAGACCTTGGGGCGGGGCAGGCCGGCGCGCTGGGCGAGGTCATGGACGTCGGCGACATAGTTCGCCAGCAGGGGCTCGGGGGTGGCGGGGTCGACCTCGCGGGCGCCGTACATTTTCAGCACGATCTTGTCGGCGTTCCAGTAGCTGACGAAATTCATCGTCGCGCCCAGCAGGAAGGCGATCGCCATGCCGGTGGGGCCGCCGATCAGATAGCCGACGCCGACGAAGATCGCGGTGAGCGCCGCGAGCAGCACGAAGGTGCGAAGGTGGTTCTGCATGGGGCTCGATATGGGGTGGCGGGGGAGGTGTTCGCAAGCGTCGGAACGCCCGGCGAAGCCGGCCAGAAGATGGACACGAAGATCGCGAAGGACGCGAAGGGTCAGCGCCGCCTCTTCGCGCCCTTCGCGTTCCTTGTGTCTGACTATTTCGGCTTCGCCGGGATCAGCGCCGCGCGCGCAGGGCGGTGACCGGGGCCGCTTCGACCGGCTCGGCGCGGGGGCCGAGGTCGGCGGCCTGTTGGCGGATCAGGGCCTCGACCTCGCCCGCCGGCATGGGCCGGGCGAACAGGTAGCCCTGCATGCGATCGCAGCCGGCGGCGCGCAGGAACAGGGCCTGGGCCTCGTCCTCCACCCCCTCGGCGACGATGCGGGCGTCCAGCGACTTGGCCGCATTGAGCATGGCGCGGACCAGCTTGGAGACCCGTGGATCGCGGCCGACGTCGCCGATCAGCGACTGGTCCAGCTTCACCGTGTGGATGGGCAGCTGCAGCAGGGCGCGCAGGTTGGAATAGCCGGTGCCGAAGTCGTCCAGCGCGATGCGAACGCCCTTCGACGCCAGGCGCTCGATGTGGCGCCGCGCCAGGCCCAGGTCCTGGACCAGGAAGGTCTCGGTGATCTCCACGGTGAGCGCCGTGGCCGGCAGGTCGGTGGCCTTCAGCCGGCGCAGCAGGTCGCGCGAGAAGCCGGGGTCCAGCAGCTCGCGCGGCGAGACGTTGCAGGAGACGATGTCGATCAGGCCCTGCGCCACCCACGGCGCGGTGGTCTGGCAGGCGCTGGCGAAGATGGCGGCGTCCAGGTCGCCGATCAGGCCCAGCTCCTCGGCCAGGGGCACGAAGACGCCGGGGGCCAGCAGGCCCTTTTCCGGATGGTTCCAGCGGGCCAGGACCTCGACGGCGACGATGCGGCTGTCGGCGGCGTCGACCACCGGCTGGTACCAGGGGACGATCTCGCCGGCCGGGATGGCGCGGCGGAGCTCGGCCTCCAGGCTGTGGCGGGCCTCGCCGGCCAGGCGCAGGTCGGTGTCGAAGGCCGACCAGCGCCGGCCCCCGGCGCTCTTGGCGCGGTAGAGGGCCATGTCGGCGTAGCGCTGCAGGTCGACGGCGTCGGTGGCGTCGTCGGGATAGACCGCCACGCCGATGGAGGCGCCGGGGGAGACTGTCCGGCCATAGATGGTGTGGCCCTGGCTGAGCAGCTGGGTGAGCGCCGCGGCGCGGCGGGCCACCTGGTCGCCCGAGGCGATCACCGCGAACTCGTCGCCGCCCAGGCGGCAGACCAGGTCGCCGGACTTGGCCCCGCTCTTCAACCGCCGGCCGATCTCGTTCAGCAGCTGGTCGCCGGCGTGGTGGCCCAGGCTGTCATTGAGGTGCTTGAAGCGGTCCAGGTCGATGACGAACAGGGCCAGGCGTTCGCCCGAGCCTTGCGCGGCCTCCAGCCGGTCGATCAGGGCCGCGGTGAAGGCGCCTCGGTTGAGCAGGCCGGTCAGCCCGTCGGTGCGGGCCAGGAGCAGGGTGAGCGCGCGCTCGGCCTCCAGCTCCTCGACGCGGGCGGCCAGGGCCTCGGAGATGCGGGCCACCTCCTCGCGCGCCATGCTCTCGGCCGCGTCGTCCTCCATGGCCGTGAAACCCCCTGCGCAAGGGGCGGATTATCCCATGGTGGAGCTAGCCGACTGTTAACGGGGGCTGAGAAGGTGCTCGGCCTCGGGAGCGGCGGGCTCCTCGATCTGGTTCTCCCACTTGGCGACCACGGCGGAGGCCACCGAATTGCCCAGGACGTTGGTGGCCGAGCGGCCCATGTCGAGCAGGTGGTCGACGCCGAGGATCAGCAGCAGGCCGGCCTCGGGCAGGTCGAAATAGGTCAGGGTGGCGGCGATGACCACCAGCGAGGCGCGGGGGACGCCGGCCATGCCCTTCGAGGTGATCATCAGCAGCAGCAGCATGGTGACCTGCTGGCCGAGGGAGAGGTCGATGCCGTAGGCCTGGGCGATGAACAGCACCGCGAAGGTGCAGTACATCATCGAGCCGTCGAGGTTGAACGAGTAGCCCAGCGGCAGGACGAAGGAGGCGATCCGGCGCGAGATGCCGAACTTCTGCAGCTCCTCCAGGGTCCGCGGATAGGCCGCCTCCGACGAGGCCGTGGCGAAGGCCAGCAGGGCCGGGCCCCGGATCGCGCCCAGC
This sequence comes from Phenylobacterium sp., assembly GCF_030697925.1. Taxonomy (GTDB): domain Bacteria; phylum Pseudomonadota; class Alphaproteobacteria; order Caulobacterales; family Caulobacteraceae; genus Phenylobacterium. The sequence goes on from NZ_JAUYOJ010000215.1 coordinate 15,717, forward strand.
AGCTTCATCGCCCGCGGTCCGACCACCAGCAGCATCGCCGCGATCAGCAATCCCCACAACACGCCCAGAGACGCATAGAACCCCAGCACGAACTTCGCGTAATCGACCAGCACCCCAAGTCCCTGCGTAGCAATCGTTGCAGCAAGAGCCGCGAATATTGCGAGAGGAGCGGTCTTCATTACATAACCGGTCACCTTGAGCATTATGCTGGCGATCTGATCGACTAATGCGATGACCGCCGGAGCTCGGTCATCGAGCGAGGCCACCGCGGTGCCGACGAAGATCGAGAACACCACGATCTGCAGGATCTCGTTGTTGGCCATGGCCTCGACGATGGACTTCGGCACCAGGTGGGTGACGAATTCCTTCAGGGTGAGCTTGGTGGCGTCCACCGCGCCCGTGGCGCCCGCCGCCTCGTCGATCAGGTCCATGCCGACGCCGGGCGAAATCAGGTGGACCATCAAGAGGCCGATGGTCAGCGAGACGATCGAGGCGCTGATGAACCAGGCCATGGTCTTGACGCCGACCCGGCCGATGCTGGCGGCGTCCTCCATGTGGGCGATGCCGGCCACCAGGGTGGAGAACACCAGGGGCGCGATGATCATCTTGATCAGCCGCAGGAAGACGTCGGTGATGATGGTCAGGTTGCCGGCGACTTCCTTGGCCTGCTCCGGACTTAGGCCCTGGTTCACCCCCCAGCCGACGGCGACGCCGAGCACCATGGCCCCCACGATGAAGGCGGTGAAAAGACGATTCATGAGGACTCCCGGGCGTTCGCGCCGGCCTTTGTCGCCGAGATTGGGGCCGTTCGTCCATAGCGCCGCGAAATGGAGCCGAGGACGTCTCGCAACCGTGACAAGAGCGGGCTAAACTGCCCCATGTCCATCGAGAAAGAAGCAGCCGCCATCGTCGAGCGGCTGGACGCCGAATACCGCGCCACCGTCGAGGCCCTTCGGGCCGCCCTGAAGATCTTCCTGGCCGGCGGACCGCCGCCGGACCCCAGCGCCCGCGCCAGCGGGGCCTTCGCCTATCCCGAGCTACGCCTGACCTGGCCCCCCGGCGAGGTCCATCCGCGCCTGGGCCGCGCCTATGCCCGGCTGTCCCAGCCCGGCGACTATGCGGTGACGGTCACCCGGCCCGACCTCTATCGCGACTACCTGATCGAGCAGATCAGCCTGCTGATGACCGACTTCAACGTCACCCTCGAGGTCGGCCGCTCCAAGCAGGAGATGCCCTTCCCCTACGTGCTGGACGGCGCGGTCGACATCGCCATGGCCGACATCGGCTCGGCCGACATCGCCCGGCACTTCCCGACCACGGAGCTGGCCCACATCGGCGACGAGATCGCCGACGGCATGTGGAACGCCAGCCTGGAGCCGGCCCGGCCGCTGGCCCTGTTCGACGGCCTGCGCACCGATTTCTCCCTGGCCCGCCTGACCCACTACATGGGCACCCCGGCCGAGCACGTGCAGCAGTACGTGCTGTTCACCAACTACCACCGCTATGTGGACGAGTTCGTCCGCTGGGGCTGCTCGCAGCTGAAGGCCGCCGGCCCCTACACCGCGCTCTCGGCCTCGGGCCAGGTGATGGTCACCGCCGAGACCGAGAACCCCGAACAGGTCATCGCCGACGGCCCCTGGCGGCGCCACCAGATGCCGGCCTACCACCTGATGGCCGAGGGCCGGACGGGGGTCACCCTGGTCAATATCGGGGTCGGCCCCTCCAACGCCAAGACGGTCACCGACCACCTGGCGGTCATGCGGCCCCAGGCCTGGCTGATGATCGGCCACTGCGGCGGGCTGCGCGGCTCCCAGACCATCGGCGACTATGTCCTGGCCCACGCCTATCTGCGCGACGACCACGTGCTGGACGACGTCCTGCCGCCCGAGATTCCCATCCCGCCCATCGCCGAGGTGCAGGTGGCGCTGGGCCGCGCGGCCGAGGCGGTGACCGGCGAATCCGGCGAGATGCTGAAGCGCCGGCTGCGCACCGGCACGGTGGTGACCACCGACGACCGCAACTGGGAGCTCCGCTTCTCGTCCAGCTCCCTGCGCTTCAACCAGTCGCGCGCCGTGGCCATCGACATGGAGAGCGCCACCATCGCCGCCCAGGGCTACCGCTTCCGGGTGCCCTACGGGACCCTGCTCTGCGTCTCGGACAAGCCGCTGCACGGGGAGATCAAGCTGCCCGGCCAGGCCAACGCCTTCTATGAGCGCGCCATCGGCCAGCACCTGCAGATCGGCATCGCCACCATGGACCTGCTGCGCAAGGAAGGCCCCAGGCTGCACTCCCGCAAGCTGCGCAGCTTCGACGAGCCGCCGTTCCGGTGATCGGCCGAGGTCGTCACGAGCTGGAGCAATCGGGTCAACCTACCCCAACCGCGGGCAATTGGCCGACCAACCGGAGCAGGCATGGGCGTCAGGAACTACTTGATCGAAGGCGTTTCCGGCGCCGGGAAGACGGCGGTCGCCACGGAATTGCAGCGGCGCGGCTACCAAGCCATCCATGGTGACCGGGAACTGGCGTATCGAGGCGACCCGGAAACGGGTCTACCGATAGCTCGGCCAACGGATAGGCCCACGGCCGTCTGGATGTCCGAGCACCAAGTCTGGGATGTGGAGAAGGTCAAAGCCTACATCGCCATCAAGTATGAGCCGGTCACCTTCTTCTGCGGCGGCTCCAGGAATTATTCGAAGTTCGTCGACCTGCTGGACGGAGTGTTTGTCCTGGAAGTCGACTTCGAGACCATGAGCCGGCGGATCGATGAGCGCGTGGCGCTGGACCCCACGGACTTCGGCGGAAAACCAGAGGAACGGGAACTCATCGCGCGACTGTTCGCGACGAAAGAAGACATTCCAAAGAACGCGATTGGCATTAACGCCACGGCCCCGATCGCCCGCGTCGTCGACGATATTCTCTCGAAATGTGGAGCCGCCGACAAGGGGGGCGGATAGCAACGCCGCGCTGACGTGATCGCGCGCCTCGGCGGCGCGCCGCCACTTGTGCGTGTCGCAGCAGCGCCATAAATCCGGAGCGAGGGCGTGGCCGCGCCGCACGTCGGGCCGTAGGCGAGATGACCCCATTCCATCATCTGCTCGGCAACAACCTCGTCGCCAGCATCACGAACTTCACCGTCTGGTTCGCCATCACCTTCTGGGTCTATCTGGAGACGAAGTCGGTATTCGCCACCGGCATGATCTCCGGCATCTACCTGGTGCTCACCGCGGCTCTCGGCTTCTGGTTCGGCAGCCTGGTGGACCATCACCGCAAGAAGCTGGTGATGCTGGGCTCCAGCGTCGCATCCTTCGTGCTCTATGCGATCTCGCTGGCGATCCACGAGCTCGCGCCGGAGGGCAGCCTCGCCGACGTGGCGGGCGCGCCGCTCTGGCTCTTCATCGTCGTGGTCATGTTCGGGGTGATCGCCGGCAACCTCCGCAGCATCGCCCTGCCCACCCTGGTCACCCTGCTGATCCCGGAGGATCGTCGCGACAAGGCCAATGGGCTGGTGGGCATGACCACCGGCGTCGGCTTCCTGACCACCTCGGTGATCAGCGGCTTCCTCGTCGCCTGGGGCGGCATGTTCTACACCCTGGTCTTCGCCATGGGGCTGACGGCGGCCGCCTTCCTGCACCTGCTGTTCGTGCCGTTGCGCGAGCCGCGCGACGCCTCGGCGGCGGCGGGCGACGGCCAGACGGGGCCCAGGCGTGTCGACATCGCCGGCACCATGCGGGTCATCGGGGTCGTGCCCGGCCTGTTCGCGCTGATCCTGTTCGCGACCTTCAACAACTTCCTCGGCGGCGTCTTCATGGCCCTGATGGACGCCTATGGCCTGTCGCTGGTGAAGGTCCAGACATGGGGCCTGCTCTGGGGGGTGATCTCCAGCGCCTTCATCATCGCCGGCCTGGTCATCGCGCGGTACGGCCTCGGCCCTTCGCCGCTGCGGACCCTGCTGATCGTGAACCTGATCATGTGGGGCGTGTGCTGCGTCTTCACGATCCAGCCCTCGATCTGGCTGCTGACAGCGGGCTGCTTCGTCTGGATGTTCCTCGGCCCCTTCGCCGAGGCGGCCGAGCATACGACCTTGCAGCGGGTGGTGCCGTTCGAGCGCCAGGGCCGGGTCTTCGGCTTCGCCCAGTCGGTGGAGCAGGCCGCCTCGCCGCTGACCGCCTTCCTGATCGGCCCCTTCACCCAGTTCCTCGTCATCCCCTTCATGACCACAGGCGCGGGGGCGGACGCCATCGGCGACTGGTTCGGCCGAGGCCCCGACCGGGGGATCGCCCTGGTCTTCACAGTGGCCGGGGTGATCGGGGTGATCGTCACCATCCTGGCGTTCAATTCGGGCGCCTATCGCAGGCTCGCCTCGGCCTATGCATCCAGCCCGGACCCGCAACCCAGCGGGGCGTGAGGCCCTGCCGGCGCCGAGCATGAGTTCCTCCTCCCCTTGCGGGAGAGCAGGTAAGCTTACGTGTTTGATTTTGCTCACCTTTAATCCACCATTGGGCCATGCACCGGTCCTACCCAGCTACGCAAAATCAAGGACTTAGGCGGGCACACGACACAGAACCTGCACAGGTGTCCCGCCATGACGTTCCTTCTCGACGCCCAGGAGTTGAAGACTGGGCTGATCATCTTTCGCCGCGGCGACGTCAAGCACCGCAACTGGTATTGCCGCATCAAGCTGCCCCAGGCGGACCGCTACAAGACGATCTGCCTCAAGACCTCCGACGTCGATTCCGCCAAAGAGCGGGCGTTCGACGAGGACGCCGACCTCCGCTTCCGCATCAAGCATGACGTGCCGATCTTCAACCGGCCGTTCAGCGGGGTCGCCAAGGATTTCCTCGCCCAGCAGAAGGAGCGCGCCGAGGTCGGCGAGATCACCCAGCACCGCTGGGAGACGATCGACTCCGTCATCCATAGCCAACTCAACCGCTACGTCGGCTCCATCCAGATCAACCAGCTCGGCCAGGACCGCTGGACCGGCTATCCGATCTGGCGGCGCAAGGACGCCATGGCGCGGAAGAAGGACGAGAACGAGCGCAAGGCGCGCCAGGAAGACGCCGAGGACAGGCAGGACAAGAAGGAATTGGCCAAGATCCGCGCGGAGGTCCCGAAGGACCGCAAGGGCCGCGTCCGCCTGCCGACCGGCGAGGTCAGCGACGCCAGCATCCGCAGCGAGATGTCGATCTTCCGCTCGGTGATGGTCTATGCGGCGGCCAGGAAGTTCATCAACGAGAGCCAGGTTTTCAAGGGCAGGCTGCTGCTGGCCAAGGTCCGGCGCGAGGAATTCACGCCGGAGGAGTACCGCCACCTCCACACCTACGCCCGCAAGTGGGTGAAGCAGGCGCCGACCGATCGGTCCAAGTGATATCGGACGGTCGCCTACAATTTCGTGCTGATCATGTGCAACACCGGCATGCGCCCGCCGGAGGCCAAGAACCTGCGCTGGCGCGATGTCGCCATACGCAAGGATGACCAGGGCCGCACGCTGGTGGTCCTTCACGTGCGCGGTAAGGGCAAGTTCCGCGACCTCGTCGCCGCCGGCAACGTCGCCGATTACCTGGAGCGGGTCCGCGCCGAAAGCAGGGCGACGAAGCTCGACGACTTCGTATTCACGACCGAAAAGGGCCAGCCGGCCAGCACGCTCTACGAGAGCCTGATCGAGACCCTGCTGGAGAAATCCGAGCTGCGCGTCAGTTCATCGGGCAAGCTGCGGTCCACGTATTGCTTCCGTCACACCTACGCGACGTTCCGCCTGACCGAGGGCGTCGACGTCTATTTCCTGGCCAAGCAGATGGGCACCTCGGTGAAGATGATCGAGGACCACTACGGGCACATCACGCCGGTGAAGAATGCCGAGCGCATTCTGCAGGGATTGCCCGGTTGGGAGCCCATCGCCGCCTTGCCTCCGGCCGAGGCCAAGAGCGACTCCGTGAACGGAGACGCGGCCGAGGCCAAAGCGCCGGCCGCCAGGCCGAGAGCCAAGAAGGCCGCTTGAGATGAGCCGGAGCGCCGGGTCGACGCATCGAGTTCGATGCGCCGGCGCGACGGCTCACCTCGCACCCGTGCGCCCGAGGGCGCTCTTGAGGATGCGAGACCATTCCCCTTGCTTTTTGGTGTCAAATTTGCCATCATGACCACTGCCAGAGATACTCGCGCGATCAGCTGGATCAAGGGCGCGCAGAAGGACTTCGCGGACTTCCCCGAGGACGCCCGCCTGACGTTCGCCCGCGCACTCACGGTCGTCGCCGAAGGTCGAACGCCGGACATCGCCAAGCCCCTGACCGGGCTTGGATCCGGGGTGATGGAGCTGGCGCTGAAGCACCGCGGCGACGCCTTCCGGGTCGTCTATGCGCTTCAGATCGGCGAAGCGATCTGGGTGGTGCATGCCTTCCAGAAGAAGGCGACGCGCGGAATTGCGACGCCCAAGCACGAGATCGACCTCGTGCGTGAGCGGCTGAAGCGACTAAAGGAGGCGTTGAAGTGAGACCCGACGACGACATGGAGCTGGTCCACGGCAGCGGGAACGTCTTTCGCGACCTCGGCCTGCCCAATCCGAACCTCGAACAGCTGCGCGCCATCCTGGCGGCGAAGATCATCGGTGTGCTCGATGACCGCCATCTCACCATCCGCAAAGCGCAGGAGCTGACGGGAATCGCCGCGGCGGATTTCTCGCGCATCCGGCAGGTGAAGCTGGAGCGCTTCACCGTCGACCGGCTGATGAACATCCTTGACCGGCTGGGGCAGGACGTGGAGGTTTCCGTCGAGGTTCATGCTCGGAGGGGCGCGTCACCATCAACGCCGAAGGCGGCCTGACCCTCAAGCCGACGGCCTGCGGCTCAACGCTCCCGCCGCCGTTCCCGATTGAGGTCAGCTTCGACGACCGCGGCGCGGCCCGTCGGCTGCAACGGCTCGAACCTCGCACCCCGCTCCAGCCAACCGGCGACCCGCTCACGCGCTGACGCCATGATCCGCTGTTGCGCGGATGGCTCGGCCACCCGCGCCCGAACGACGGCTTCGACCACGCGGAGGTTGGCGCGGGCACCGGGGTCGTCGGCCTCACGGGCTCGACGCCGCGGCTCACCGCCCGAGCGGTCTCGGCGCTCGATCCGGCGATCCAGTTCCTGGATGTCGCGCTCGGTCGGCCGATAGCCGCGGACCTCGATCCCCGCTGACCGCCCGACAAGCCAGGCCTCGCGGCGGAAACTGGTCTCGCCGCGCGCCACGACGATCGACCAGCCGCGGTGCTGGGCTATGGCGGTCATGTCGCGGATGGTGTTCGGATCGGAGCGGGCCGCGACGAGCTGGCGGCCGCGGTCGCGGAACGCCGGCGCGGCGACCTTCGCGTCGACATAGAAGCCCAGGCCTGCCCCGCCCCGGCCATCGACATAGTAACGTCGGCGCAGGGCGTCGGGCACGTCGCCTTCAGCGACCGAGCGGTTGCGCACACCTGGGCTCAGCGCGTTGGGAACGGCGGGATCATCGGCCATGGTCGATCTCCGAGATGGCAGGTTGGACGGATGCGTCGATGAAGCGCTCGACCCAGGCCTCCACCTCGTCATCGCTGGCGCCTTGCGGCGGCAACGGCTCCAGGCCGGCCGCCTCCAAGGCCGGCAGGACGAGGCTCAGGGTCAGGTCGTCGGTGTCTCCGGGAGCGGCGCGTTCGGGCGCTCGCGGCGTGGCTACGGAGGCCGAGGACGAAGGTGCGAAGTTCCCGGCCAGCGCGATCCCCGGATGGGCGGCGACGCCTGGCGGCGGCAGGACGCGTTTTGCGAAAGCCCGCTCGCGCCAATAGACGATCTTGCTGCCGAGCACGGGCGGCATGCCGGAGCGCAACACGATCAATCGTTCGGCCGGCATTTGAATGAAGGTGCCGATGTTGCCGCCGACTGCCTGAGCGTAGGCAGGCTCGGCGGTCGCCAGGGCGAACAGGCCGATGAGCACAACATGCGTGGCAAAGCGGCGAGCGGATCGCGGGGTCACTATTGGCCCTCATTGGCGGTGAGTGCTGGCGTTGAAATGCGGATGACGAAGCTTGCGGCGCCAGCCGTCTGTCCGAACACGTCCCAGGATGGCCGCGAAGGAAGCGGCTCAGCGGCCAATGCCTCACCCGGCGGCGGCCCGGGCGCCACTTGGATCGCCGGCACGATCCGCGCTGCGGCCGCTCTCACCTTGGCGACATAGCCGTTGTTGAAGCCACGGGTCGGATCGCCAGTGTTGTATCGCGAGAGCGCCATCCGAAGGGCCAGCTGCTCGCCCACCGTATCCGCGCCACTCTGACTATAGCCCGCCTGCAGCACGCGGCCGGCCGCGGCCAGGTTGCGGCAAGGGTCGAAGGCCGCCTCGACCGACAATCCTAACCAGCCAAGACTCTTGCTGTTGATCTGGGCGAGGCCGAGGTCGACGCTGCGACCGGCTGCAATGAGAGCCGACGCCTTCGCTGCGGCGTCGGCCTGCCTCCGCGCGCTCACCAAGATGCGTGGCGAGCCGTTCACCCCGATCGCCAGCGGATTGAAGCCGCTTTCGACCTGCACAACAGAAAGCAGGCTCTCAGGCGACACGGCTGGCGCACATCGTGCGGCGAGTGCCGATACTTCAGGCAGCGTCAGGAACATTCTTCGGCTCCCTTTCGCATCGCGGTGCGAACTTTCGGGGCTATCGGCATCGATGACTCCTGTGGCGGAGCCTGCCGTAGAGAAGCCGCGGGGAGGAGCCGTAAGCCTACCCGTTCACGCCGCGTAGGTTTACGGGGCGGACGCCTTCAGCAGGCCGACATCGCGCGCCATCAATACGGCTTGGAAGCGTGTCTTCACGCCGAGGTGATCGCAAATCTTGAGAAGGTGACCTTCGACAGTGCGGCTGGAGATCCCAAGGATGCCGCCGATATCGGCGGCGCTCTTTCCGTGCTGGACCCAGTAGAGGCACTCAAGTTGTCGGTTGGTGACGCCGATTGGCGCAAACGTCCGCTCCTCAGTGACGAGCGGCAAGTTGACGATAGAACCGGAATTTGGAGGCGGGCGATTGTCTAAGGACACGACACATTCTCACTGATTGCAAAGAAGTCCCCCGACTAGGATTTGTGCGGATAGCAGCTGGTGCGACACAGCCGCCGAACCGAATGGGTCGACCGCATTCTCGCTACTCATAATTGTGGCCAATTCGATGCCCGGCGACAACTCGTCAGGATTGCCGACCGTCAAATTGCGGAGGGATCCTCGACCATGATTATGCCAAGCTTGACGGCCTTCGCGACCGCTTGGATACGATTGTGAACCTGGAGCCGTGAGCACGCGTCGCCGATATGCTGATTCACCGTGCGTGCCGAGATGCCTAGCGCCGCGCCGATCTGGCGTGACGTCTTCCCGGACGCGGCGAGGTGCAGGCAAGAGATTTGTCTCGGGCTCAGCGATATGGCGGGACGGCTGTCGGGGGGCAGTCTTGTCATTCCAGAAGAGCCTTAGCGGTTAGCACCAACCGTTCGCGGAGAGGCGGGCATGGATGACCGCCCGATCTCCAAGGGCCGAGCCAGACGCCGCCGAGCGCTGCGTGTCGACGATGATAGGCGTCTGGCTCGCTCACGGCGCGTCGGCGTCGGGTTGGATGGCAGGATGGGCGGCGGCAAAAGGCGCTAGCGCACCAGCGGCCGAAGCCGCTCGCCGCACATTCGGGAAGGAGTCCAGATCAACCTTGAAGCGCTCCGCCGAATAGACCTGGGGCACGAGCAGGCAGTCGGCGAGGCCGGGCTGGTCGCCATAGGCGAAAGCACCGCCGTGCTGCGCGATCAGCCTGTCTAGAGCGACGAAGCCGTCGGAAATCCACCCGACGATCCAGGCGTCAATCTGGTCGGGTGTCGCCCTGAAATCGCTGCGCAGCGCCTGCAGGACGCGGAGATTGTTCAGAGGATGGATGTCTGCGCCGATCAGGGCTCCCATGGCCCGGACGATCGCCCGGCCGCGCAGATCGGCCGGCAGCATCGCCGGCTGCGGCCATTTCTCATCGAGCCATTCCAGGATCGCCAGGCTTTGAGTCAGCACGCCGTCTTCGGTTTCCAGGGACGGGACCAGGCCTTGCGGCGCAATCGCCAGGTAGGCAGGGTCGCGCTGGGCGCCGTTCCGCAAGTCGTGGGCGACTTGTCCGTAGCAGACACCCTTCAGGTTCAGGGCAATGCGGAGCCGGTAAGCCGCCGTCGAGCGCCAGTAGCCGTGCAGGACAAGGCTCATGACGCCAGGGCCGATGTTATCAGGCCCAGGCACTCTCCGAAGCCGATACTGACATAGCCATTGGCCACCGCGCGCCCGGTCAGAGTGATAGCGTCGCCGTCCTGCAGGAAGGCCCGCGTCTCGCCGCTCGGGAGGGCAATTGGTTGCTGCCCCCCCTGGGTGAGCTCCAAGAAGCTGCCAAGGCCGGTGTCATCCGGTGTCGAGATCGTGCCCGTGCCCAAGAGATCACCGGGGTTGAGATTACAGCCGCCGCTGGCGTGGTGCGTCACCAATTGCGCGAGCGTCCAATAGAGATTGGCTGCGGAGCCGACGGCGAGGCGGTGGGGCGGCAGGCTATCCCGGCGCATCGCCTCGGTGGAGATCTGCACCTCCAGATCGATAGCATAAGCGCCGCATGCCTGGTCGGACTCGCTCCACAGGTAAGGCAGGGGGGGCGGATCACCCGCTGGACGAGCAGGTTGGCTGGTCCGGAATGGAGCCAGGGCCTCGGCGGTAACCACCCATGGCGAGACCGTGGTCAGGAAGTTCTTGGCCAGGAATGGTCCTAGCGGTTGGTATTCCCAGGCCTGGAGATCGCGCGCCGACCAGTCGTTGAGCAGGCAAAGACCGGCGATGTGCGGGTCGGCGGACGTGATCGGGATCGGCTCGCCCAGGTCGTTTCCCTGGCCAATCCAGACCCCCAGTTCCAGCTCGATGTCGAGGCGCTGACTTGCTCCGAACACCGGTGTGTCAGCACCCGGCGGAAGGCGTTGGCCGCTGGGCCGACGCACCGGCGTACCCGAGGGGCGCACCGACGAAGATCGGCCATGATAGCCGATCGGCACGTACTTGTAGTTGGGCAGCAGCGCATTGTCGGGTCTAAAGAGCGCGCCGACATTCCGGGCGTGGTGAATGCCGGCATAGAAATCCGTGTAGTCGCCGATCCTCGCCGGAAGATGCATGGCGCACCCCGGGGCGGGATAGAGCCAAGTCTCCACTTCGGCCCTATCGGGCGCGCCGACCTTCAGCAACTCCGAGAGCCGCCGACGCAGGACGCGGCGCTCGCTTGACGGGCACGCCAAGAGGGCGTTGAGCGTGCGATCGGCCGCCGCATTCACGGCGTCACGGACGGTGACCATCAGACCCGATTGAGCTGCGAGGGAAAGGTCGAGGATTTGATCGCCGATCGCGACGCCGCAGCGTGGTGCGCCGCCCGGCGGACTGAAAACCCCAAGCGGAAGGTTCTGTAGCGGGAAATCGCGATGTCCGTTCGCGCTCTCGACCCAACTCGTGGCTGCGGGATCGTGGGTCTCGTCTAGCTGCGGCCGCATCTAGAGCTTCACACTCGGCAGGTCCGACCAGCAGGCGTCGTAGTCGGATTGCAGGAGTGTCGTCTCGGCCGCAAACGGTGTCGGTCGGATTACCCAGCGCGTCTCGAACATGAAGGCCAGCGTGTCTTCAATCTTATGCGGAACTAGGTCGGCGGCGATGGCGCGCGCGTAGGTCTCAGCATCGGGACCGTGCCCGGACATGCAATTGTGGAGGCTGGCGCCGCCAGGCGCGAAGCCGCCGGCCTTGGCGTCATATGCGCCGTGGACCAGGCCCATGAATTCGCTCATCAGATTTCGGTGGAACCACGGTGGCCGGAATGTCCGCTCGGCAACCATCCAGCGTGGCGGGAAGATCACAAAGTCGCAGTTGGCGGTGCCGGGGGTGTCGCTTGGGCTGGTGAGCACCGTGAAGATCGAAGGGTCGGGGTGATCGAAGCTGACCGTTCCCATCGTGTTGAAATGCGCGAGGTTGTATTTGTAAGGCGTCAGGTTGCCTCGCCAGGCCACCACGTTCAGGGGCGAGCCCGCCACCGTGGTCGTCCAGACCCGGCCCTGGAATTTCTGGACTAGCTCATGGGAGCGGTCGTCGTCCTCGAACCAGGCGACCGGCGCCAGGAAGTCCTGCGGGTTGGCCAGGCCGTTCGAGCCCAACGGCCCCAATTCCGGCAACCGGAACGGTGCGCCATAGGTCTCAGCGATGTAGCCGCGGGCCGTGCCGTCGAGCAACTCCACCCGGAACTGTACACCTCGTGGCACGACCACGATCTCACCGGGAGTTACCGACAGAAGTCCCATCTCCGTGGCGAGCCGCAGCCGGCCCTGCTGCGGAACGATCAGAAATTCGCCGTCCGCGTTGGCGAAGCACCGATTGGCCATGGATCGGTTCGCGGCATAGAGGTGAATGGCGGCGCCGGCCGCCATGCTGGGATCGCCGTTGCCGCCGTAAGTCACAAGACCATCGACGAAGTCGACGGGATGGTCGGGGATCGGAAGCGGATCCCAGCGAAGCCGGTTCGGCGACGGCGCGATCTTGTCGAAGGGGCCGGACACAAGTCGAGAGGGGGTCACATACGGACTATAGGGCGGCTGAGCGGCGGTGGGCCGTAGCCGGTAAAGCCAGGTCCGACGGTTCTCGGCGCGCGGGGCTGTGAAGGCGGCTCCGGAAAGCTGCTCCGCGTAGAGGCCGAACGGAGTCCGTTGCGGCGAATTCTGCGCCAGAGGCAGAGCGCCACCTCTGGCCTCCGACGCCAGCTGGTTACCGAAGCCGCTCTGGTAGGCTTCCGTCTGGGGGAGTGCGGCGACTGTCATGAGTGATCGGCGCTCCTGTGGCCGTTCGTCGCCTGGGCGACGAGGGCCAGGACCCGGTCGGGGGCGGCGAGTTCATGTGCGAGCAAAAGGGCGAGGCGCGCCAGGGTGTCCCGATCATCGCCCGGCCCGGCATCCAGGCCGCGGCTCAAGGCCTCGAAGATCCGCTCGAGGTCGGTGGGGACTGATTGGAAATCGGCGTCCATCGCCGCGACCGGCGATCCGGATGGTGGGCTATCGCCCAGCGCCAGACGTAGCGCTGCGCACAGCGCATTGGGATCGGCCGCTGGTAGGCGCGCCGCAACATGCTCGTCCGGTCGGACCAGATATAGAGGCACGTCCTGCGCGGCGAAGGCGGCAGCCAGCCGGCCGCCGTCGTCGATGACAGCTGGATGAGGCCCGCACGCCGACGAGGTCGATACCAGCACGGGGCTGACTAGCGGCGGGAGCCCGGCCAGCAGTGCGTTCACTTTGGCCTCCTCGATGTGGTCCCGGAAGATCAGCAAGGTGAAGGCCTGCCTGGCCAAGACGTCATGGAGGTGGGCTGCGCGCGGGCCACCTTCGTCGACGATGCTGGCCGGCAAGTTGGGGATGACAGCGCCTGGTCGGACTCCGACGGGCACCTGGTCGTGGGCGACGACAGGCGAGGTGTCATAAACGTGGGCGGAAGACTGGCGTGGGTTGAGCAGCGCTCCGGCCCAGGCGACGTCGGTCGCCAGCGACAGCACCGCATCGCGCATCACGCGGAAGCCTTCGGTGGGTGGCGACATGAACCAGGTGCTCTTGGTCGCTGCAGCGAGGTTTTCGCGCGTCGCGCGCAACCGTTCGGCGGTGTAGCTGTCGAGGAGCGGTAGGTCGGCGTGCCCGCGCGCGACTAGGGCCAGCTTCCAGGCCAAGTTGTGAGCGTCATCGAAACCAGAGTTGAGGCCGCGGACCCCAAAGATTGGGACGAGGTGAGCGGCGTCGCCCGCGAACATCACACGCCCGTGGCGGTAGTTGGCCAACGTCAGGGCATGGGCGCGGTACACGCTCTTCCACACCATTCGCCAGCCACCGGTCACGCCCATCATGTCCAGGTGAGCCTGGATGCGCGGAGCGAGCTTGTGGTCCTGCAGCGCGAGCTCCGCGTCCTCCTCGTCCCCGAGCTGGATGTCGATCCGCCACATGTCGTCAGGCTGGACGTGCAGAATCACCGTGGAGCCCGGATTGGAAGGAGGGTCGAACCAGACCAGCCGTTCGACGGGCAGATTGGGCGCCGCCACGGAGATGTCCGCGATCAGGTATCGACCTTCGTAACTGCTGCCTTCGAGCGACAGGCCCAGGCTTCCCCGGACCCGCGAGCGTCCACCGTCGGCCGCGACGACCCAGGCGGCGTCGAGCTCATACGAACCTGCCGGCGACGAGACGACCAGCCTGACACCGCTGATGTCCTGAACGACCTCGGCCACCGCGTGGTCCCGCCTAATCTCGAGAGCAGCGGCGCCGAGGGCTTCTGCGCGGTCGAGGAGGACACGCTCCGTGCGGTACTGTTGGATGTTGACGAATGGCGCGTGCCGATCGGACGGCTCCCGCGGCATCTCCAGCTGAAACGCTAAGGCGTCACGATGGAAGGTCTTGCCGCGCGACCAGGGCAACGCTTGCGCCGAGAAGGACGGGCCAACGCCGGCACGGTCGAGAATTTCCTGGCTGCGGCGGGAGATACAGATCGCCCGGCTAGTCCAGGTCGCTTCGGCCGCGGCCTCCAGCACAAGTGGGCGCAGTCCGAAGGCGGCTAAGTCGAGGGCGATGACCAACCCCACTGGGCCGGCGCCCACGACAACGACATCGAATGTCTCAGGTGACGGCATGATGGCGGACACGCGTGGGCCAGTTCTGGGCAAGGTCAGGTCTTCGGGATGCGACGCGGACAGGGCTCAAGTGGCGCCCGGCGGACGCTGGTCGTCGGGCGCGGTGCCGGAGAATGCGATCAACGCTCCCGCGGACAGCCCGGTGGGAGGATAGATCACCTGCGTGTTGATGCGCCGCTTGAGCGCCTTCCCCTCATCGCCGGAATACAGCACCCGACGGTCCCACCCCTCGGTAAGCACAGCACCCGACCGGCCCAGGTCGAGACAGGTGACATAGCGGGCCTGCTCATAGGGAAGACCGGGCAGCCCCAGGAGGTCGCGCGCGGCGTTCTCGCCGGCGAAGCGGCCGAGCTGCAAAGCGTGCTGACAGGATTGGAGGGTCGCATGGTCGCCGCCGGTCTCTGCCGTTGCTGCATCACCAGTCACAAAGACTTTCGGCGCCGCAGGCGCGCGCAGCGTCGTATCGACCTTAAGCCGTCCGAGGCTGTCGCGCTCGCCAGGCACACATTCGGCGAAAGGCGCCGCGACCATCCCCGTCGTCAGGACGATCGCGTCACCTGTGAGCGTTGATCCATCGGCGAAGCTGATCGCGTTGGTCGAAAAGGACATGATATTTGCGCCGAGCCGCAGTTCGACGCGCGCCGTTACGAGAGCCTCTTCGATCACCGGCCGCGGGCCTTCGCCCAGTTCCGATCCAACGACGAGAGCGCGATCAACCAGAACGATCTTCATCCGTTCGCCCAGGGCGGCGTTGCCCAGAGCGGCCATCCGATCACGGAGCTCAAGCGCCAGTTCGATGCCGGTGAACCCAGCGCCCACGACGATGACCGTAGCGGTCGCTGGTGACGCCTCGCAAAGCACCGCTAGTCGTCGGTCAAGGGCGATGGCCTCGTCCTGGGTATCGATCGAATGGGCGAGGAGCGCGCCGGGAACCGGCGGTCGGCGCATGACGCTCCCTGTCGCCACCACGAGGCGGTCGAAGCCAATCCGCTTGCCGGAGCGCAGGCGTACTTCGGAAGCGGACACATCCAGACCGACCGCGTCGCCTGCAATGAACTGCACTCCGGCGGCGCCGAGCAGTGGTAACAGATCGACGCCGAGGGTCTCTGGCTGGGCTTCGTAGAGGCGCGGACGCATCTGCAGGATCGGCTCGCGCGAGACGACAGACACCGTCGCCCGGTCGCCGGCGACACGCCGAGCGGCGAGCGCCGCCCAGAAGCCGGCGAAGCCGCCGCCAACGATCAGCAACTGGTCCGGCATGTTTCAGCTCCCGCTGGCTCTTGCCCCGGCTGTCTCAGATTGAGCGATCCGGTGGTGATCGGAGTCAGCCTCAGCCGCTCAAGCGGCAGGCTGCGATTTGTGAGATAAGAGTTCATTGAACTATCAATATGAGATATTATAGGCGTTGGCAATACAGGCTGTCCGGTGGAGCTTAGGGCCTTGCCCTCCGGTTCCGTTTGACGGCGAACCACCCCAATCCGCGGCGGCTTCGCCGAGCCGCCGCTTACCGCCACCGAGGACAGACCGACATGCGCATAGGCGTACCCAAGGAAATCAAGAACCACGAGTACCGGGTCGGCCTGACGCCCGCGTCGGTCGCGGAGCTCATCTCTGGCGGACAAGAGGTGCTGGTTGAGGCCGGGGCGGGGCTCGGCATCGATTTCCCCGATGCGGACTACCTAGCGGCCGGCGCCACCCTTAGTCCGACTCCCGAGGAAGTGTTCGCGTCGTCCGACATGATTGTGAAGGTCAAGGAGCCGCAGTTGCATGAGATCGCGTGGCTGCGGCCCGACCATGTGCTGTTCACCTACCTGCACCTGGCGGCCGACCGGGCTCAGGCGCTCGCGCTGCTCAAGTCGGGCGCGACTTGCGTCGCCTACGAAACCGTCACCGACCCCGCCGGGGGGCTGCCGCTCCTTCGCCCGATGTCGGAAGTCGCGGGCCGCATGTCTGTGCAGGTCGGTGCGCGATATCTTGAGAAGGAGGCCGGAGGTCGCGGGGTGCTCTTGGGTGGCGTTCCGGGTGTGGCGCCTGGCCGGGTGGTGATCCTCGGCGGCGGCGTATCGGGCATAAACGCAGCCCAGATGGCCGTCGGGCTGCGCGCTGACGTCACGATCTTCGACGTGTCGCCGGCCCGGTTGGTTGAAATCGATCGCCTCTTTGGCGGCCGCGTGAAGACGATGTTCTCCACCCGCGCGGCGGTTTCTGAGGCAATCTTAGGCGCGGATCTCGTGATCGGCGCCGTGCTAGTCCCCGGCGCCGCCGCGCCGCGTCTCATCACCCGGGATATGCTGGCCTTGATGCCGCGCGGGGCCGTTCTCGTGGATATCGCCATCGATCAGGGTGGATGCTTCGAAACCAGCCGTGCGACGACCCACGAGAACCCCGTCTACGAGGTCGATGGCGTCATCCACTACTGCGTCGCAAACATGCCCGGCGCCGTCGCTCGAACGTCGACCCTGGCCCTCAACCAGGCAACCTTGCCATTCGTGCGGGCGCTCGCGAACCTGGGGGCGGATCTCGCGGTCGCTAGCGATCCGCATTTGGCGGCGGGCCTCAACATCAGCAGCGGCTTTGTCCGCCACCGCGCCGTCGCCGACAGCTTGTCCATGCCCTACATGGATGCTGCGTGAGGCCGAGAAGGCGGCATTTCGCTGCCCCGTCGGAACGCCGTGGGGCTGAGACCAGTCCAACGTCGAAACGCTCGCGTGAAGACGGCGTGCTCGGCATAGCCGAGCGCGCCGGCGACCTCTCCGATCGCGGAACCGGGCGCTTGGAGCAAGCGGCGAGCGAGTTCCTCACGGCGCTGGTCAAGGAGGCGCTGGAAGCTCGTGCCTTCCGCGCGCAGGCGCCGATGCAGAGTCGATGCCGAAAGGCCGAGGTCGTAGGCGACGCTCCGCGCTGTAGCGCCGCGGTGCAGCGCGGTCGGCTCCAGGGCGTCCAGGATACGATCCCTGAAGCGGACTCCGGTTCGCTTCCGGTCAATCAGGTCGTGCAGCTGAGCCTCCAAGATCGGATGCAACCAGGCCTGGGGATGCCGCCCGCCTCGATTCAGCATCTCACGGGGCAACAGGATCGCGTTGGTGGGCTGGTTGAAATAGATCGGGCAGCCAAAGACCTGCTCATAGGCCGATGTGGCCGCGCCCGGGGCGTGTTCCAGGTGAACCTCGGAAGCGCAGCCTGACTGGCCCAGATAGGTCTTCATCAATCGAATCATCAGCCCCAGGGAGAATTCCGCGTCTTGGCGGCGGGGCGCGATGAGGTCGTCGGAGATCTGATAGATGATCTTGGCCAGGCGCTCGTCCACCTCCAGGCGCATCCGTGTCCGATCCTGGATGGCTTCGCTGTAGCGGCAGAGCAGGT
Organism: Phenylobacterium sp.; assembly: GCF_030697925.1. Classification (GTDB taxonomy): domain Bacteria; phylum Pseudomonadota; class Alphaproteobacteria; order Caulobacterales; family Caulobacteraceae; genus Phenylobacterium. The sequence continues at coordinate 33,759 of NZ_JAUYOJ010000215.1, forward strand.
CGAGCGCGTCCCGCAGGCTGGGCGCGCTGAGGAATAGGAAGCCAACGGCGCCGAGCGCTTCCGGCCCCGCACCTTGCGACATTGAGAGGCAAAGGAGGGGTTCTCCGGAAATCTCCGCCGCATCTTCCAGGATGCCCACGTAACTCCGCAATGGAATCTGCCCCCGAACCTCCGCGAGGTGTGACAGTGGGATATGGCGCCGCCGTAGGAGCTGTTGGACGTCCAGCCCATGCTCAGCCAGCCGACCGACGAGCGCTTGCGCCACATGCCCGGCGACCATGGGTTCCTGTCTGTCGCGCCACATTGCATGCGCTCCTGTCATTCGCTCAATATGAGCCGATCATGAGCGAGATTATCAAGTAGATGCATGTGATGGTCAAACGTCCACGTCGATTGGGGGGTGATGATCCCCTGAGATCGCCGGACCGTCGCGGGCCGGCGCAGGGACGGAGACCCGCAAGTGCCCAACGACCTCGAGGTTCATTCGACCTTTCAGAATGCGAACCGGATCAAGGCTGCGAACGCGCGCTACCAGTGGCATCCGATGGTCAACCCAAACCGCTTAATCGATGATCCGCCCTTGATCATCGTGCGGGGCCGCGGGTCGGTGGTGGAGGACATCAATGGCGCGCAGTACGTTGATGGCGTTGCTGGCCTGTGGTGCGTCAACGTCGGCCACGGCCATCCGGAAGTGATCGAGGCGATCCGCCGCCAGCTGGGCGACATCGCCTACTACTCACCGTTCGATGGCACGGCGACGCCTCCCTCGATTCTCCTGTCCGAACGGCTGATCGGGATGACCGCTCAGGAAAATATGGCGCGAGTGATGTTCTCGCTGGGTGGGTCCGATTCCATCGAAACGGCTATGAAGATAGCGCGGCAGTACTGGCGCCTGTCTGGGGAACCGGATCGGGTCAAGTTCATCTCGCTGCGCAACGCCTATCACGGCGTGCATTTCGGTGGCCTGTCGATGAACGGCAGCCCAGTCTTCAAGCAAAACTACGAACCGCTGCTTGGGGGCTGTTCCCAGGTAGATACGCCCTGGCTCTACCGCAATCCGTGGACCCAAGACGCGGCCGAGCTCGGCCGAATCTGCGCCGATATTCTCGAACGTGAGATTCAGCACCAAGGCCCCCATACCGTCGCAGCCTTCTTCGCCGAGCCCATTCAGGGCGCCGGTGGAGTGATCGTCCCGCCCGAGAACTACTGGCCGTTGGTCCGCGAGGTCTGCGATCGCTACGGCGTTCTGCTGGTGTCAGACGAGATCGTCACCGGCTTCGGCCGCTCGGGCGCTATGTTCGGCGCGCGCGGTTGGGGCGTACGCCCCGACATCATGTGCGTCGCCAAGGGTCTGAGCTCGGGGTACGTCCCGCTCGGCGCGACGCTTTTCAACGAACGCATCGCCAAGGCATGGGACGGGAACGCTACGTTCGATGGCGCGATCATGCACGGCTACACCTACACAGGCCATGCGGTGGCTTGCGCGGCCGCGCTAGCCTGCCTGGACATCGTCGAGGCGCAAGATCTTCCAGGCAATGCTGCTGCTCGCGGCGCTGAGCTTCTGGCGCTTTTGAAGCCGCTGCAGGAGTCCCACTCCTTGGTTGGCGATGTCCGCGGCAAGGGGCTGATGATCGCCATCGACCTAGTGTCCGACAAGGCAACCCGCGAGCCCATCGATCCGGCCGGTGGCCAGGCCTATGCCCTGGCCGAGGCGGCGCGGGCGCATGGCGCCATCGTCCGCCCGGTCGGCACCAAGCTGATCCTCTCGCCGCCACTGGTCATAACAGCTGACGAGATCGAGCAACTGGCGGGCGCCGTGCTTGCCGCGTTCGCTTCAAACGCTGGTCGCTAAAGCCTCACCCTCAAGTGGAAAACTGGAGATTCTGATGATGAAATTCGCACATGCGGCACGTGCTGTCCTCGGAGCGACCGTGATCGCGCTGGCGCCCGCGGTGACTCAAGCTGCTGGAACGGTCGCCGCGCAAGGCCGGCACGTCCTGCCGGGGCCTGGCGGCCAGCTGCTCACCGCGATCACGGTGAGCTACGGGCCCGGCGAGAAGTCAGGGCCGCACCGGCATGGCGCCTCGGCGTTCGTTTACGTGCTGGAAGGTGAAATCCGCAGTCAGGTGGACAACGGGCCGGCCCAGGTATTCAAGCCCGGCGAAAGCTGGTTCGAGCCGGCCGGCGCTCACCACGTGGTGAGCGAGAACGCCAGCACCACGCGTTCGACTCGCATCCTGGTCGTTTTCGTGGGCCCCACGGATGCCACGCTGAGCATTCCGGACAACTAATCCTTGCTTCCTGGCGCTGGCGTGGTCGCGGAAGAGAAAACCCCCATGACCGACATTGCCGCTGCGTCCCGCCCAGCTACCGCAAGGTGGCGATCCATCGGGTGACCTCGGCCAAGGGCGTGGACACCCGGGCCAAACGCCTCGACATCCTGATCGACGCCTCCGCGCGAGGGCTTAGACTGAAATCACCAACCCAAGTGGACGACTAGATGACCCGCGACGAGATGAAAGCCATCGTCATGTCCTTTCCCGGCGCCGAGGAAGGCGTCAGCTATGGACGCCCGTCCTTCAAGCTGAACGGGAAGTTCTTCACCTGCCTGCGCGGCGAGGACGACAGCCTGGTGCTGATGGACGTCAGCTACGACGAGCGCGAGATGCTGATGGAGGCGGAACCGGGCGCCTTCCACCTGACGCCGCACTACAAGGACTACCCCTGCGTCCTGGCGCGCATCGCCGACCTGCACCCGGGCTCGCTGAGGAACTTCCTGGAACGCCGCTTCCGCAAGATCGCCATGAAGGCCGCAGTGAAAGCCTGGGAAGCGGAGCAGGCGAACTCATGAGCGAGGACGAGTTCCGCACCCTCTGCCTCTCCTTCCCGGGCTGCGAGGAGGGCTTCAACATGGGCTCGGTGGTCTTCAAGGCGAACGGCAAGGTGCTGGCCCGGCTGCTGGGTGGCGGCGAGGCCATGCTGACGGGGATCGGTCCGGACGAGATCGACCTCATGGTCGAGGCCGAGCCCGCCGTCTTCCACGCCAGCCAGCACTTCCGGGACGCGATGTGCGTGGCGGTCCGCTTGGGCGCGACGAACCCCGGGGCGCTGAAGCCCCTGCTCGACCGCCGCTTCCGCGAGATCGCCCGGAAGTCGGTGCTGAAGGCCTGGGACGCCTAGATGTTCAGTCCCGACGTGAGATGGTCTGGCGATAGCCTGAAGCGCTGTGGCTCTTTCGTCCATGCTTTGCAGATGGCCTCGAAGGGCGTGAGGCCGGCGAGGGCCTTCAGGCGCTTGGCGAAGTTGTAGGCGCCGACGAAGGCGGCCAGATGGGTCCTAAGCTGCTCGTGGCTCTCGTAGTGGTGGCTGCGGACGGTGGCCTCCTTGAGGGTTCGATTCATTCGCTCGACCTGGCCGTTGGTCCAAGGATGGAAGGGCTTGGTCAGCCGGTGATCGACGTCGGCGCTGGCGCAAGCCAGCTCGAAGGCATGGGCCCAAACGATCTCGCCGGCGTCCAGCGCGACCCGGATGTCCTTGGCGGCCGAGCAGATGTTCCCGGGCGTCGTGAAGTGGGTGCCGTTGTCGGTGAGCACGGTGTGGATCTTGTACGGGACCGCCTCGATCAACCGCCCAGGAAGTCGGCGGCGGTCCCGCGGCTGACGCGCTCGTGCAGCTCCACGAAGACGAACTTGCTCGTCCGGTCGATGGCCACGAGCATGTAGAGCTTCCCCTCCTCGGTCCGGACCTCGGCGATGTCGATGTGAAGTAGCCGATCGGGTACTTCTTGAAGACCTTCTTGCCGGACTTATCGGTCTCGATGGCTGGCAGGCGAGAGATTTCGTGCCGCTGGAACAACCGGTGGAGCGACGAGCGGGTCCCATCGACGCGCACCTCTACGCTCAACGCCATCTGGTCGAATGCTGCTTCTCCAAGCTCAAGCAGTTCCGGCGCGTCGCCACCCGCTTCGAGAAGACCGCCAGGAACTACCTCGCCATCGTCACTCTCGCGGCCATCGTCATGTGGCTGCGATAAGTGTCCACAGCGCCTAGACGACCCCGGAGTTAATGCCCCGGCCGGCCATTTGATATGCAGCGAACACCGACGTAGCCTCGCGTTAGAGCGGTCGGTTTGATCAGTGCAAACGGGTGTTTCGGCAAGATCGCGCCAGTGTGGCTCGGATCTGGGCAGAAGCCGGCATTACCGCGCCAATGCCAGCGCATCGCCAGTATGCCAGGTTCAGTCCTTCTTGAACTCGAATAGCTCGATGACGTTGCCCGATGGATCTTCGAGCAGGATGGCGCGGCCGGCCCCACCGCCGCTTAAATCGCCGCGGAACCGTGCATTAGCCCGGCGCAGCCGCTCAATCAGGGCGTCCAGCTCGTTTGTAATGATCATAAACCGGTTCCATCCGCCAGGCTTCGGATCGCCGCCAGCCTGACCACCGCTTCCCGCACCCGGGGCACTGAGGTACAGCGCAAATTCGTCGCGCAGCAGCGCGGCGAATTTGCCCGGATTGTGCTTGTCGACCTTGAAATCGAGATTGTCTTGATAGAACGCGACCGCCTCGTCGACGTCGGCAACGATATATCGAACGGAGACTATTCAAACTCCTTCAGGTCGCCGATAGCCGGCGACAGTGTATTCAGTTCCTTCCAAAGGCAGACCCGCGCCTTTCCATTGCACTGCGGCAGTCGAAGTGCGCTGAATGTAGACCGCTTTCAACAATGGGCGCACGAGTACCTCGATCTCCCTGCCTGCCAAATGGCGATTTTGACGTCCGGCCGAGCAGCGCAAGCTGAACGCTGAATAACGTCATCGATGGGCTCCAGATGCGAGCGAATCGATGCTGGACATCAGACGGAGTATGGCTCGCAGTATTTTTCGAAACTAAGCAACAATCAGGGAGTTTGACATGGTTGCGCGTAATTGAACGTGGCGTTCGCCGTAGCTCCAGTTGTGACCCCAAGACGTTCGAGCGATCCGAAAGGAGTCAGGACGCCGCGGTCCGGGCCGCGAAAGCCCGCGCCGGCAGGCTCAGTGGCCATCGTGACGCAAACAGAGAACGTCCCGATAGGCGCACAGGTCGGCAATCAGGGGGGCCTCATCGGCCAGGATGCGGGCTTTCTCGGCGGCGCCCGTGATGACGATGATATAGCTCTGTGCGTCGTGTCCTTGACGGTCGATGAAGGGGTTGACGAGGGTGGCGGGGTCCGCCCGGTCCGGGGCCGCGGCAATGTCGGCGTTCGAGACACCCGACGCGTAGAACATCAGGTGGGGCATCGCCATAGTCTGGACGGACATGTCCGGGGGGCCGGCGGCCCGCATTACGGGTGAGACCATGTACGACAGCCCGGCGCGGCTCGGGGTCTCGTAGGAACCGTCCGCGTAGGCGGCCTCCACACGTTCTCTGACCTGCCGGGGCGTCAGGCCCTCGGCCCTCATCCTTGCGGTATCGATGATGGCCTTGAGATGCCCCCCGGCTCCGGCCGCGTCGTAGCAGAGCGGGATGAAGATATCGTCGCGGAAGTCGACGAGCTCCCAGGCGGTGCGCTCGACCAGGCAGGTGATGCCATTCGTCCCCTCACGGGAAAGCACGTATCCCTCGTCCGGGGCGAGCAGGTAGACCGCCGCCGCCGCCCGCAAGGCGGTCGGAGCCGCACTGAGCGCGTAGCGGGCCTCCAGTTTGGGGGGGATGGGGGCCAAGGTCGGAAGCGCGGTCTGCGCCGTCCCTGGCCCCGCGCCCGCCGCAGAGAGCGCGGCTGCGAGGATCAGCGCCCGCGTCATGGATGCCGCCAGGCGGCCAAGTGTGCAAGTCATGGTGTCTTCCTCGATTGCGCCCGCCGATGGGGCGATGGCGTTGGGGCAGGTCGGCGCCGGCGCTCAGCTCAAGGCGTAGGTCAACTTGAGCAGTCCCTTGGGTTTAGTCTCCGCGTTGAGGAGTTCGGCCTTACGGCGCTGCATGCCCGCTGCGAAAAGCGCCGGCCCCTCGCCTGCGATAATCGGGTGCACGATCAACCTGAGCTCGTCGACCAGTCCGGCGTCCATCAAGGCGGCGGCGATGCGGGCCCCGCCCATGAGGTAGATGTCCTTGCCCTTGGCCGCCTTGAGGGTGGACACATCGTCCAGGTTGCGGAGGAATCTGGTGTTCGGCCATGTGGCGGACCTCAGGGACCGGGAGAGCACGTAGTGAGGAGTGTGGGCCGCGAAGTCCGCCCAGGACAGTTCGGCCGCCGTCGGCGGCGCCCCGGTGATCCAGGCGGGTTCGTCCGGATGGGTTTGAAGCCCGGTCCAATAACGCTCGTAACCGGGGTACATGCCCCCGCCCATCAGGCAGGCGTCGATCTGGTCTGTCAGGCCAAAGTCCTCCGACCACGCCTCCACCCAGTCCGCCATCCCGTCGGCGCCCTCGGTCTTGCCGTCGAGCGAAATCTTCATGCCTGCGATCAGCTTGCGCATTCCCATGTCCTCCCATCAAGCCGCGAGACGCGCCGCGTAGTCCTGCTTGAGGCGGGCGATGCCGTCCCAGAACGCCTCGGGCGTCGTGTCGGCGAGACGGGCCTGGAGGAGGTCCAGGTGCACGTGCCAGCCGGGGGCGAAGTTCAGGAGCTTGGCGCGGTCCGCGATGCCGGTGTGGGTGAGGGTCAGCAGGACGCCGCCGTCTTGTTCGGCGAGGTCGAACGTGACGTCCCCATCGCCCCACGCGATCGCGAGCCTATGTGGCGGATCGAGTTCGGTGATGCGGGTTTGCATCCTGTTCTCTTCACCCGCACCTTCCGGGACGCGGCCCGGAGGATCGGTCAGTTCGTTGTTGCGCCAGACCAGTTCCATCGCGTCTCCGACATGCGCGGGCATCTCGCCTGCGGCGAACCATCTGCGGCGAAGGTCGCTCTCGGTAAGGTAGGCCCAGACGCGGTCGATCCCCGCGGGCATCAGCCGCTTGATCGTCAAGGTCGTAGGATCGCTCAGTACGCCGTAGTGATGTACGTCGGTCATTGATCTTCTCCTGATGGGGGGATGTTGGAGGCGGCCTCCTCACGAAGGAGCCGCTCGAGTTCGTCGAAGCGGTTCGACCAGAGGCGCTCGTAGTAGGCCAGCCAGTCGAAGGCCCCGGACAGGGGCCGTGAATCCAGTCGGCAATAGTGGGTGCGGCCGCGGATTTCCCGCCGGAGGAGACCGGCCCCTTCCAACGCCTTGACGTGCTTGGAGGCGGCCGCCAGCGACATGTCGAATGGCCGCGCCAGTTCGCCCACGGTGCGTTCACCCTCGGAGAGGTCGCGCAGCATCTGACGTCGCGTCGCGTCGCCAAGCGCGTGGAAGACCGTGTCGAGCTGAGCTGGAATTAGTTCACCCATTTGGTTGAACTAATTCCAACGTCGCCCACTGTCAACCAATTGGTTGAATGTTCGCTCGCGATCGCCCGCCAAAGCCATGGCCTGACACAGTGTAAAGGTTTTCAAGATGGCGATCCCCGTTTTGGTGGACCATAGCCCTCGCGCGCCGGGGCAACCCAAGGATCGGTGACGCGCCGACGTGACGCCAGATCGAAGGACGTCCCGACCAGTTGACCCTTCATGCTGGTCTCAGGCGTCGTATGGCGGGCTGGAATGTCGCGCGTGTACGTTGGCAGCGGGCTGGCGCTAATGATCGGCGGCGCGGCGATTGCAGGAACGACAACAGGAGCCTTCGGCGATCTCGTGCTGAGCTGGGGCCTCGCACCCTTGGCGCGTGATCTTTGTGATCGTCGCCCTGCCCGGCGCGCTAGCCTCCAGCACCCCGCACCCAGAGCAAGCGACGCGAGTGACTCGGCGCGGCGGTTGTTCACGCCGCTGGCGGCGACCAACGACGCGGCGCCACACTTCTGGTGACTCATTCGCCTTCCTCTACCCGAGGCGCATCCGGCAATGTATATTCGAAGTCGTAGTAGTGCTTGCCCTCGATGATCTGGATGATCAGGCGGCCGCTGATTCCGACCAGTTCGTCGGCGCCGGAGTCGGGTACGACGGTGATGTTCATCTGCATCGCACCGCGCCCCATGGTGCCGAGGTGCTGCAGAGCGAACGTGCCCTGCCGGCCTTGCAAGGTCGCGCTGACGTGATCCATCGCGACATAGCCCGCAGAGCCTTCGACGGCGGTACCCATGGTCAACATCTGGCCCCATGCCGTGCCTTCAAGGTCGCCGTGGAATTGCTTGAAAAGAGCCAGGCGTCCTACCGTCGAATGGCCGACGTTTTCTTCAGATGGCTGGGGTGTGACTTTGACGTCGAACGTGCCTCTGGCGTGGGTGCTCATGGTATTTCCTTGGGGTTGACTGTCGGCAGGTATGGCGGGCGGGGTCGCAGCGGACGGCCCGCCCGTGCCGACGCAAAGGCCGACGATGAGCGCGAGGGTCGACCAACTCGGATTCATGGGCTCTCCAACGATGGTATCGAGGCGGGTGAAGGCGCAACGGGCGATGAATCGTCGCCGCGCCGCACCAGACTTCGCTCAGGGCCGCACCGCTGAAGCCGGTGCAATGTACGGCGCGTGGCGCCGACCCGATTGTAGAAACGCGACAGGGGTGAGCGATGTCGAGGGCCGAGGGCGGAAAGCCGAGGGGATTGCTCCAGCAGGCCGATGCGACCGCGTTCCCTGCGCAGCACCGGCGGTATCTGCCCTGCGCTGACGTGGCGGCTTTCGTCGAGCATTTCTGGATGGTGCGCTGGGATCTGCGCGGGCTGCCTGCGCGCACGGTCGAGACCTTGCCGCACCCGTCGGTGCATGTGGTCGTCGAGGCCGGTGGCGCCAGCCGGGTCGGCGGCGTTCACAGCGGGCGTTTTGCGCGTGTGCTCGAAGGCGAGGGCCGCGTGTTCGGTATCAAGTTCCGTCCCGGCGGCTTTTTCCCGCTGTGGATGGCGCCACTGTCGGACCTGGTCGACCGCAGCCTGGCGCTGACCGAGGTCTTCGGCGACGCAGGGCTGGCGCTGGAAGCGGCCATCCTTGCGCTCGACGAGGACGAGTGGCGCATGGTGGCGGCCGAACGTTTCCTGCGCGAACGCTTGCCGATGCCCGACGAAAACGTCGCTCTGATCGATCGCCTGGTGTCGCGCGTGGTTGCTGACCGGGAACTCCGACGCGTGGATGACCTGGCCGCCTTATCCGGGCTCAGCAAGCGCGGCTTGCAGCGCCTGTTCAACCAGTACATCGGCATCAGCCCGAAGTGGATGATCCAGCGCTACCGTCTGCATGAGGCGCTGGACGAGCTCGCCGGCCACGAAGCCCCGAACTGGGCTCAGTTCGCGCTGGGCCTGGGCTACTTCGATCAGGCACATTTCATCAAGGACTTCAAGGCGATGGTTGGCCGGACGCCGGCGCAGTATGCGGCGCAACGACCGGCCGGCTTATGACGCGGATGCAGCAGGGCCAGGGCCCAGGTCTGCCCGAAGGGCCTCAACCCTGCCAAGGCCATCGCCGAGATCAAGAAGATGCTGGTGGACCGGGTGGTCTAGGCCGTAGGGACGCGTTGCCGCTGAGGGCGGCTATGGCAACCTTCAACAAGCCAAATTCAAACTGAGAGACGCCCCTCCGCTTCCTGCGCAATAGCGGCCGCCTCTGTCCGATAGTGGGGCCGGGCGCGCCAATAGCACACCAAGGTGACGGCCAGCAGGGCTGCAGAGACAACGGACAAAGCCAGCCGGAGCCCCTCCGGCTGGCCGAATACGTAGTCGCCGGTCAGGGCGTAGGCCGTGGGCCCGAGTCCGAGACCGGCCAAGTTCGTGACGAGCAGGCAGGCCGCGGAGACCTGTCCGCGGATCGGCGCAGGGGTCACCATCTGGATCAGCGTCGGGAAGACGGCGGCGTTCATGAAGATCGCGAACAGGACCGGCCCGGCCAACGCCAGCGCCAAGCCGGGCGGCCCCACCAGCGGGGCCAACGCACTGGTCGGGAGCAACACCATCGCCCCCAGGATCGTGCTGCGCAGGCAGGCGTCCGGATGGCCGTTCCGATAGAGCCGCCCCACCAGCAGCCCCCCGCAGACGGCGCCCAGGCAGCCGCACGCCATGATCAGCGTGCCGACTCCCAGGCCCGCCTGGGTCAGGGTCCATCCATGCGCGCGGATGAACAGTGTCGGCAGCCACGCCATGTAGCCGTAGTTGAACACGTTTCCGAGCGACAGGCCGATCAGCAGGGGTGCGAACAGCGGCGCCCGAGCGGACATGTGTCGCGCGACGTCGGCCACTGAGGGGTGGTCGCCGCCGATGTCCAGCGTCTGGCGACCCCGCGTCGGCTCCCGGATCGCCAAGACCAGCGCACTCACCGCCAGGCCCGCGCCCCCGATCGTGAGGAATACGAGTTGCCAGGGCCGCACCGCCACGCCGGCCAGCATGATTTCGGGTAGCGTCGCCACGATCCCCACCAGCGATCCGCCCGCGATCAGCGCCAAGCCGCCGCCCAAAGGCGCCCCGATCACGAAGATGCTCATGGCCAGCGCCAGGCGTTGAGGCGGGAAATAGTCCGCGATCATCGAATAGGCGGCCGGGGGCAGCGCGGCCTCTCCGACGCCCACCCCCATGCGCGCGACGAACATCTGCGCGAAGTTCTGGGCAAGGCCGCAGGCGGCGGTCATGGCGCTCCAGACCAGCACGCCCGCCGCGATGAGGTTGCGGCGGTTGCCGAGGTCGGCGAGCCGCCCCATGGGCAACGCCGTCGTCGAGTAGCAGATCGCAAAAGCGAGACCCGTCAGCAGGCTGATTTGGGTGTCCGATATCTGCAGATCGTGGCGGATCGGCTCGATCAGCAGCGAGAGGATCTGGCGATCCATGTATGAGAAGATGTAGGCGATCGCCAGGATGATGACGGCGCGCCAGCCCTGGCGGGCCGTCTGGGCCGCCGGCCCCTCGGAGTGGGTCATGTCGGCAGGTTCCCAGGTCGGTCCGGCGCCGGATGTCGGCGCCGGACCCTTGAAGTCGATCAGAACTTGTAGGTGAGCGAGACGCCGTAGGTGCGCGGCTCGGAATAGATGTCGAGTGTGTTGAGGCTGCCCTGGTCGAAGACCTCGACCAGATACTCATTGTCGAACACGTTCTTGACGTACGCGGCGACGTCGATCCGCTCGTCGTCGGTCCGATAGCCGATCCGGGCGTTCGCCAGCCAGAATGCGTCCTGGAACACGAGCGGCCGCGTGGTCGCGGTCACCAGCCGCAGCGCATAGCGGCTGCGGTAGCTAAAGTCAGTGAACCCGTAAATCGAGCCGCCCATGCTCTCCACGGGGGTCTCGTAGCGCAGGTTCCCGCCAAGGCTGTACTTCGGCGTGTTGCCGATGAGGCGGCCCTCGTAGATGCCGGAGACGATCTTCGGATCGGTGTAGGCGGCGCTCAGCGCGATGTTGAGCCCCGCGACCGGCCGCCAGTTCAGATCGGCCTCGAGGCCTTTGATATGGGCATTGCCGGCGTTGCTGAGCACCTGCGTCGGGAAGCCGGACGCCGGGTCGACCCGCGTCACGGTCGCCTGGAAATCCTTCCAGTTGTAGAAGAAGGCCGCCGCGTTCAGCCGCAGGGACGGCAGGGGCTGCGACTTGATGCCGAACTCGTAGGCATAAAGCGTCTCGGGCCCATAGGGGGAATAGGCGAACCGGGTGGTGGCGAAGCCACCGTTGAAGCCGCCTGCCTTGAACCCCTTGCTTACGCTCGCGTAGATCAGCAGGTCTTCGGAAGGCTTGAAGTTGAGGCCCACCTTGCCGGAGAAGTTGTCGAAGCTGGTCTTGTTGTTGACCACCGCCGTCGGGAAGAACGCGTGCCGCGGCGTGGTGCCGCCGACGAAGCTGCGCGTGTCTTCGGTGTAGCGCAAGCCGCCGACGGCGGTGAGCATACTGGAGATCGGAATCTCGACCTGGCCGAACGCCGCCAACGACTCGGTGCGCATCAGCCAATCGATGTTGGTGATCACCGCCCCATTGCCGGGGAACGAGTCGTCGCTGCGGATGATCTGGAGGTTTTCGACCTTGTCCTTGCTGTAGAAGAGGCCGCCGATCCACTTGATGGGCGAGTCCTCCTTCGCCGCGATCCTGAGCTCCTGGGAAAACGCGTTGAACGACTGGGTAAAGCTGTTGTCGGTGCCGATCTTCGGCGTTCCATCGAAGTCCTGGAACTCCTGGCGGTCCTGGGTGTCGTAGCCCGTCACCGAGGTCAGGTCGGCGAAGCCGGTGGACCACTCGAGGGTCAGGACGCCGCCCTGGCCATCTTCCCGCAGGCCCTGTCCCTGGACGTTGTTGGTGCTCACGTGCCGGTTGTTGGGGTCGGGATCGAACTGGCCAAAGGAATCCACGCATGAACCGTCGCGGGCGCGGTCACCGCGCAGCGCGGCTGCGCACACCCCAGTGATGGTTCGGTTCGGCGGCGTGCCGCCGGCCGGGTTCGGGATGAAGGGCGGCGCCAGCTTGAACAGCGGCACGTCGCTGCGATTGCGCCCGGCGTATGCCGTGATCGTCGCCGAGAAGTCCTCCGATGGTTTCCAGAGCAGGCTGACGCGGCCGGCCAGCCGGTCGATCTCACCGTTCCGCTCCTTGCGGAAGTTGTCATACTGCCAGCCTGTGCCGCGCTGCCGCGTCATGCCCGCCACCCGCACGGCGACGGTCTCGGAGAGCGCGCCGCCCCAGGCGCCTTCCAGCTCCAGGGTGTCGAAGCGACCGTAGTCGGCGCGGAGGAAGCCGTTGTTGCTGAAGGTCGGCTGGCGGGTGATGAACTTGATCGCGCCGCCGGTGTTGTTGCGGCCGTAAAGCGTGCCCTGCGGCCCCTTCAGCACTTCGATGCGCGAGACATCGAACAGCGAGAAGTTCACCATCGGATAGTAGGGCTTCACGACTTGGTCGACGTAGATGCTTGTTGGCGAGTTGTTGCCCACCGTGAAATCCGTGACGCCGATGCCGCGGACCGTGAAGAGCGGGGAACTGTCGCCGTTCACTGACTTAGCCACGAGACCCGGCACCTGAAAGCCCACGTCGAGGGGCTTCTCCAAGCCCAGGTCACGGACCTGCCGCTCACTGAACGACGACACCGAGATTGGCACGTCCTGGAGGTTCTCGGCCCGCTTCTGAGCGGTCACGATGACCTCCTCGAGCTGGGTGTCGTCGGCCGCAGCCTGGGCAAGGGCCGACGTGGCGGCCCCACTCATCAGCACGGCGATCATGGCGGCGGAAGCGGCTCGGCCTCGCCCTCGTGCATCTTGTTTGCGTATCAGCCTCGGCATCTGTCGACCCCCTCTTCCGCGCGTCGGCCCGATACCGTCCGCGACCATATCGACATTATGAGTTATGAAAGAGCCAATATGATAGTATGATGTATGAACCTATTACTTTTGGTGTCAAGCCGCGACGGGCGGCGGACTGCGCGGGAGGCAGGGCGTGGCGGCTGCGAACATGGATGTAGTGGGCTACGTCGACCGATGGAGCGGCGCGAGCGGCGACCGGTTTCACTTCCACGTAAGCGCTGAGCGGCCGACCTACCGCGCCGAACTCGTGCGGTTGAGACACGGGGACAGCCATCCGGACGGACCCGGCTTCCTTGCGGAACGCGTCCCCTCCAGTTTCGACGGCGAGCACCAGGGCGTAGTCCAACCCCTCCCCACCGGATCCCATGTGCGCATCGACAACCTGCCCGCGATGGAGGCCATAACGCTTTCCGCCTGGGTGTGGCCCACGACCCCGGGAGGGGACGGGCAGTGCATCTTCGCGCTTGGCGATCCGGCGGGAGAGTCCGCGCTGAGCGTCGCCTTCGAGGACGGTCAACTGACACTGGAGGCCTCGACCCCGGCCGGCCATATCCGGGTCACGGTCCCCGGCGCCGTCGAGCCGCGGCAATGGCTGTTCGTCGCGGCGACCGTGGACCACGGCGGGGTCAGGCTCTATCGCCACGCCGGGGCGTTCGCTCCGGGCGTGGCGGCGACGGTCACGTCGAAGGACAGTCTGTCCGGCTGGGTTCCCGGCCCCGGTCGCCGCCTCGTCCTGGCGCGGCGACGGGTCGGCCCTGCAAACGGACCATGCGGATTCAACGGCAAGCTCTCGGCGCCTCTCGTCTTCGATCGCGCCTTGTCCGACGTCGAACTGGACCGGCTGGCGGCCGACGACAGGGCGATCTCCGACTCGGCCCTTGGCCGCTGGGACTTCGCCGCCGAGTGCGGCGGGGTCGGGGTCCCGGACCGCTCGGGCAACGGTCTCCATGGCGTAGCCGTGAACCGTCCCACCCGCCTGGTCACGGGCCACCGGTTCTCGGGCCGCACCACCCAGCCCGCGGAGGCGCCCGAGGAATACAACGCCGCACACTTCCACGACGACGATCTCTCGGATGCCGATTGGGATCCTTCGTTCGCGTTTATCGTGCCGCCCGAGCTCGAGAGCGGCGTCTATGCCGCGCGTCTGACCGCGGGCGACAAGTCCGACTATGTGCCGTTCGTCGTCCGGGGCCGGCCCGACCGTCCTCGCGCCAGGGTGGCCGTGCTGATCCCGACGGTCAGCTACATGTGCTACGCGAATTCGGCGCTCGACCCTTCGGTGCTTCCGCCCGATCTAACGCCGCTGCAGGACACCACCTCCTGCCCCGACGAACGCGCCTATGTGCGCCGGCACGGCCTGAAGAGCCTGTACGACAAGCACTCTGACGGTAGCGGGGTCTGCATGGCGACCATGCTGCGCCCCATGCCGGTGAACGCGCGGCCGAACGGCCGGAGTATGCTCAACGGCTCGGCCCACCAGCTCGGCGCGGACCTGTCGATCCTGCATTTCCTCGACGCGAGCGGAATCACCTACGAGGTCCTGACCGACCACGATCTACACCAAGAGGGGGCCGCAGCGCTTTCCCCCTTCAGTGTCGTGCTCTCCGGCACCCACGCCGAGTACTGGACCGGCTCCATGCTCGATGGCCTCGAGGCCTATCAGCAGGCCGGGGGGCGGTTCGTTTATCTATCGGGCAACGGGCTCTACTGGGTCACGGCCCTCAGCGAGGACGGCGCGCTGGCCGAGATGCGCCGTCACCACGGGACCCGCTCGTGGACGGCCGAACCCGGCGAGGCCCACCTCAGCCTGACCGGCGAACTGGGAGGCCTCTGGCGTCATCGGGGAA
Source organism: Phenylobacterium sp. (assembly GCF_030697925.1). Taxonomy (GTDB): domain Bacteria; phylum Pseudomonadota; class Alphaproteobacteria; order Caulobacterales; family Caulobacteraceae; genus Phenylobacterium. Next base: position 48,848 of record NZ_JAUYOJ010000215.1, read on the forward strand.
GGGCTCCCCAGCGCTATGTCGGCGTGGGGTTTGCCGCGCAGGGCTTTGGCGCGGGATCCCCCTATCGCCGCACGCCGGCGAGCCGTGACCCCAGAGCGGCTTTCATCTTTGCCGGCGTCACGAACGAAGTGATCGGCGATTTCCCGGTGCTGGTGGCCGCCCATGGGGCCGCCGGTTACGAGGTGGACCGCGCCGATGTCGACCTGGGTACGCCGCCGCACGCCCTCGTCGTGGCCTCCGCAACCGGCCTGGACGACAGCTACCAAAACGCCATCGAGGACACCGAGGGAATGACCCCCTACCACGGGGGCACGAACTGCCCCCGCGTCCGGGCCGACATGGTCTTCTACGAAACGCCGCGCGACGGAGCGGTCTTCTCGGTCGGCTCGATCGCCTGGTGCTCCGGGCTTTCGTACAAGGGTTACGATAACGACGTCGCCCGCATCACCGAGAACGTCGTGCGCGCCTTTGCGACACCCGGTCCACTGCCGGGGGTGGTCAGGCCAGCCCCATGAGCGCGCCGTTCTCCGGGAGGATCGTACCGCCATCCACGACGAGTAGCTGGCCCGTGACGTAGCTCGCCGCGTCGCTGGCCAGGAACAGCATGGCGTCGGCTATCTCCTCTGGCCGGCCCATCCGTTGCAGCGGGATGTGCCGCTCGATGTCCGCGACGAACTCGGCCGACATGGCGTGCTTGTCCATCGCCTCGGTCCGGATGATCCCGGGCTCGACGCCGTTGACGGTGATCCCGTCCGGCCCAAGCTCCAGCGCGGCGGCGCGAATGAAGCCGTTGATAGCGGCCTTCGACGCGGCATAGGCGGCGCACCCCGGATAGGCCCTCTGGGCCGTTACCGACGAGGTGAAAAGGAGACGGCCGCGCCCCAGGGCCCGCATTCCCGGCGCGGCGGCCTTGGCGAGCCAGATCCCCGCCTTGAGGTTCACGGCGATGGCGCGGTCGAGGTCGGCCTCCTGGATGTCGCCGATCCGGGACACGGGGATGTGCGCGGCGTTGTGGACAACGCTCTCCAACCTGCCGGAGATGGCGGTCGCCGCCGTCACGAGACGCGCGATCTCAGCCTCCCCGTCAAGCTCGGTCACCATCAGCGAGGCCTGGCCACCCTCCTCCTGGATCAGGGCGACCACCTCCTCGCCATGGCTGGGCGTACGAGTCGCCAACACGACATGAGCCCCGCTCCGGGCAAACGCCAGGGCGATCGCGCGACCTATTCCGCGCCCGGATCCCGTGATCAGGCTTGTCTGCCCAGATAGGTCGGCCCGCAGCCCAAAACCGCTCATTCGAATATCCCTGACAAACCATTCGGTGCGCTGACATCGCATTGCTCGGGCCTAGTGCTTTCGGCGCTCAGGCTGGCGCAGGTCGGCGGCGGAGCTGGTTGCGAAGCTGGCTCTACGTCCATTTCCTCCGCACGCCGGCGCAGAGACTGGGCTTGAGCCAGCAGCTCTTGCTTGTCCGAGCCGAGCGAAATCTGTTCTGCCATTTGCTCTACGTGCTCCGCTTCTCGCCTGTAATCGCGGCTTTCTTTCACGGCTTTGCCTTTCCAATGCGGACTCGGTTCAGCTCAACAGCCGGATGCTCTAGGCGACGCCGCACGGCGACGACGACCTTCGGAGTTCCAACAACGCCCTGACGGTGGGCGCCCCGGGCTTGACCTATCCAATTTCGCGATTTAAGCAGCATATCATATCGGAATGATAGTTCCGTGTGAAATACTGTCAAATTGAAAGAAATCGGCATGAGCGCGTCCAAGGGCCTTCCGAAAGCGGGCCGCCCTCTTGAGGAAATTCAGGCGGCCCTGAGCTCGGCGCTCGTCGACGATGTGCGCGCGCATTGGAACCGGGCGTTCCGGCCACCGGCCGACGTGCAGGCGGTCGCGACCGAGGCCTACATGATGTTCATGTCCGACAACGGGCTGATGTCCCTGCGCGCCGAGTGGATGGGCCGCTTCGAGGATGAAGTGATCGAGATGTGCGTCGGGCTGTTCAACGGTCCCGCCGACGCAACCGGCACCTTCACCAGCGGCGGTTCGGAGAGCATCTACTCGGCGCTGCACGCGATGCGGGAATGGGCCCGGGAGAAGTATCCCCACATCACCGCCCCGGAGATCGTGGCGCCCTACTCGCTGCACCCCGCCTTCTCCAAAGGCGCGCACTACTTCGACCTTAAGCTGGTTCGCACGCCGCTTGGACCCGACCGTCGCGGGTCGGTGGAGGCGATGACCGCGGCGATCACCCCGAACACCATCGGGATGGCCGCGTCCGCGCCCTGCTGGCCCTACGGCCTGTACGACCCGATCGACGAGATCGCCGCGGTCGCCCACGAGCGCGGCCTGTGGATGCACACAGACGCCTGCGTTGGGGGCTATCTTGCGCCGTTCCTCGAGCGGCTCGGCTACGCATTCCCAACCTGGGACTTCCGGAATCCGGGCGTCATGTCGATCTCGGCCGACCTGCACAAGTTGGGCTACTGCCCGAAACCCGCGTCGACGGTGCTCTGGCGCTCGCGCGACCTGCTGCGTTACCACAACGTCCACCCATCGGATTGGCCAGGCGGCCAGTACACGATGCGCGGGTTCGCGGGCACGCGGACGGCCGGGCCGATCTTCGCCGCCTGGGCCGTGATGCGCTACCTGGGCGAAGACGGCTACGTCGAGCTTGCGCGCAAGCTGATGGCTACGCGTGAGCAGATGATGGACGGCGTGGATGCCATCCCTGGGCTCAAGGCCTGGCGCAACGACCTGCTGCCGATCGCCATCGAATCCACCGAATTCGACCTGGCGACGATCAAGGCCGCGATGACCAAGCTGGGCTGGATGCTGGTCGGCTCGGCCGAGCCGCCGCTGATCAACGTGCCCATCGACGCGGCGACCGAGCCACATCACCTGGAGGCGTTCCTCGGGGACCTCCGCAAGGTGGTCGACCTCGCCCGCGCTTCGGGCCTGAGCGACCGGGAAGCACTCAACTACTAGGCCATGTCATCCATACATAGGGGAGTGAAGCATGTTGAATCGAGTCCGCAGACCGCGCCTTGACGGCGCGGACTCCATCTTGCGTTCGACGCTGCTTGGCGCGGCTTCCGCGCTGACGCTTGCTACGCAAGCCTCCGCGCAGGCCAGACCCAACGAGTCGGTCGTCATGGACGAGGTCATCGTCACCGCCCAGAAGCGGCAGCAGAATCTTCAGGACGTCGGCATCTCGATCACCTCGATCTCGGCCCAGAAAATCGAGCGGCTGGGGTTCACGACGACGGCCGACATCATAGCTCAGACGCCCAGCATGAAGATGCTGTCGTTCTCGCCGTCGCTGACGGTGTTCAACATACGTGGCGTGTCGCAGAACGACTTCTCGGATCACTACGAGCCGCCGATCGCAGTCATCGTGGACGAGGCCTATGTGAGCGCCCAAGGCGCCGTGAACACCATGATGTTCGACGTGGACCGGGTCGAGGTGCTCCGCGGGCCCCAGGGCACGCTGTTCGGCCGTAACGCCACCGGTGGCGCGGTGCAGTACCTCAGCCGCAAGCCCGGCCCCATCGCGAGCGGCTACCTGCGCGCGACGATCGGCGATTACGACCAGCGAAACATCGAGGGCGCTGCTGGCGGCCCGCTCTCGGACAACGTCTCAGCGCGGGTGGCGTTCGGCTATGCCCACAACGAGGGCTGGTTGGAAAACCGCATCGGACCCGACCTGAACGCCAACGACGACTACGCCGCGCGACTGTTTCTCGAATTCACGCCGAACGACGCCGTCAACTTGCTGCTGAAGGTCCACACCAGCCACAACGACGACACCAGCGGCGGCTATTCGCACCGGGCGATATTCCCGAACGCCGATGGCCTGGGGCAGGATGTCCCGCTCAACGCCAACCCGTGGAACACCTGCAACGGCTGCGACATCCTCGGCTACCGCAACCCGTCGAACAGCCCCTGGAACCAGGCCCACGACCGAATCGGCTACCTGAAGCGCGACATCTCCGGCGCCACGCTGAAGGCGACCTTCGACCTGGGTTCGCTGACGCTCACCTCGATCAGCGACTACCTCCACCTCGAAAAGCGGTTCGGGAGCGACAGCGACGCTTCGCCCAACAGCCTGCTGCTGTACGCGACGGACCAGAACCTGGATCAGTACTCCCAGGAGCTCCGTCTGTCGGACGATGGCGGCCGGTTCCGCTGGGTGCTCGGCGCCTATGCGCTTGAAATCGACACCAAGAACTTCCAGTCGGCGCCCCTGGCGACGCTATTCAATCCGCCCTTTGTCTCGGCCATCAACTTCCAGCTCAAAACCCATTCGCTCGCCGCGTTTGGTCAGGCTGAGTACGATCTCCGCGACGACGTCACCCTGATCGGCGGCCTGCGCTACACCCGCGACCGCAAGGAGATGGACTACAGCCTGCGCGACAGCTTTGGCGGCATGCTGGACTTCAATGATCGCCTCTTCCCCGGCCTTGCCGACAAGACCTGGGAAAACGTGTCTGCGAAGGCCGAGATCGACTGGCGCATCCGCGACGATGTGATGGCCTATGCCAGCGTCAGTCGCGGCACCAAGGCCGGCGGCTTCTCCGCGCCGGGCTTCCTGCCGGTCAACGTCGCCACACTGGCGCACGACCAGGAGGTGCTGACCGCCTACGAGGTCGGCCTGAAGAGTGAGTTCTTTGACGGCCGGGCGCGGTTGAACGCCTCGGCGTTCCACTACGACTACAAGGACTACCAAGCCTTCTTCCTGGTCGTGCTGTCGACCACGATCGCCAATCGCGACGCCACGATCGACGGCGTCGAAATCGAACTGGCGGCCAACCCGATCCCGGGGCTCGACATCAGCGTTGGCCTCTCGCACCTCGAGGGCAAGGTGAAGGACGTCACCCTGCCGTCTGGCCGGGTCGTCGACCGACGCATGCCGATGCTGGCCGACCTCGGCCTGAACGGCCTTGTGCGGTACAGTTGGCCGATGTTCGGCGGCCAGGTGTCCATCCAGGCGGACGCCACCTATTCCAGCCACTTCAACTTCTATGTGCTGAACCCGCCCGTCACCGAGGAACCGGCCTATACTGTCGTCAACAGCCGCCTAGCCTATGTGACCGACGACGGGCAGTGGGAGGCGGCCGTGTTCGTCAAGAACCTGTTCGACACCGAGTACCGGCAGTATTCGAACGATATCAGCTCGCTGAGCATCGGCCTCGACGCCTACGCGCCGCCGCGATGGATCGCGGCGAGCGTCAGCTACCGCTGGTGACGGGGCCGTCTTCGCGATGAGACTGGCCTGCGACACCGGTGGGACCTTCACCGACCTGATCGTCGAGCGCGACGACGGGTCGGTGGCCATGTTCAAGGCGCCCACGACACCGGCCGACCCGATCGAGGGAGTCATTGCGGCCATCGGCCTCGCGGCGGCGGCCGACGGTGCGGACCTCGCCGCGTTCCTGCGGCGCGTCGATACGGTCATCCACGGAACAACCCACGCCATCAACGCCATCGTCACAGGCCGGACGGCGCGCACCGCCTTCCTGACGACCGCCGGCCATCCTGACATCTTGGTGCTGCGCGAGGGCGGGCGCGCCAACGCATTCGACCACCACCTCGCCTATCCGTCGCCCTATGTGCCGAGGGCCCTAACCTTCGAGCTCCCGGAACGGATCGATCATGCGGGCCGGATCACTACGCCGCTCGACGAAGCCCGGACGGCCGCGATCCTCGATCGCCTCGAGCAACTTGAAGTGGAAGCGATCGCCTGCTGCCTGCTGTGGTCGATCACCAATCCCGCCCACGAACTGCGGGTGGGGGAGCTCATCGCATCAAGACTGCCAGGCGTTCCCTACACGCTATCCCACCAGCTCAACCCAAGTCTGCGAGAGTTTCGCCGGGCGATCTCGACTGCGGTCGACGCGTCGCTGAAGCCGCTGATGACGCGCTATCTCGGCTCGCTGCATGAGCGCCTGAAGACCGCGGGGTTCTCCGGCAGGCTACTTGTGCAAACGTCCCAGGGCGGCATGGTCGGCGCCGATGCGTTGGCGCGCACCCCGATCCACAGCCTGAACTCCGGCCCTTCGCTCGCGCCGGTGGCCGGCCGGGCGATCGCCGCGGTTCTGGAGGAGTCAGGCGACATCATCGTCGCCGATACCGGCGGCACGACCTACGACGTCACGCTCATCCGCGACGGTCGGATTCCAATGACCCGCGAGACTTGGATCGGCCGTCCCTATGAGGGGCTGATGACCGGCTTCCCGTCGGTGGACGTCAAAAGCGTGGGCGCGGGCGGGGGCAGCATCGCCTGGTTCGACGAAGGCGGGTTGCTGCGGGTCGGACCCAATAGCGCCGGCTCCAGGCCAGGGCCTGCCTGCTTTGGCCAGGGCGGGCTGGAGCCGACCCTAACGGATGCAGCCGTCGTACTGGGCCACGTGGATCCGGACCATTTCCTGGGAGGTGCGATTCCACTCGACGCGGCCGCCGCGCGGGCGGCGGTGGAGCGGATCGCCAAGCCCGCCGGCGTGTCCATTGAACAAATGGCCCTCGCCATCCGCCGCATGGCCACCGAGAACATGGTGCAGGCGATCCAGGACATCACGGTCCGTCAGGGCATCGATCCGGCGGCCGCCACCTTGATCGGCGGCGGCGGCGCGGCGGGGCTGAACTCCACCCTGATCGGCCGACGCCTTGGGTGCAGGCGGGTCGTCGTGCCCTTCGTCGGCCCCTGCCTTAGCGCGGCGGGCGCCCTGCTGTCCGACATCCGCGCCTACTTCCGGGCGACCCGATTCTCGGAGACGGCTGACTTCCCCTTTGCCGTCGTAAACGCCGTCCTGGCGGCGCTCTCGGCCCAGTGCCGCGAGTTCGCCGAGGGCGCCGGCGGCGACCCCGGGAGCACGACCATCGAGTTTCATGCGGAGGCCCGCTACCCGAACCAGGTCTGGGAAATCGACGTGCCCTTCCAGACGGCCAAGTTCGTGGGCGCCGCGGACGTCGAGGCCCTGCGCCAGGCCTTCCACGCCGCCCACCGAAGCCTGTTCGGCTATGACGACCCAGGCTCGGAGGTGGAGATCGTGACCTGGTGCGCGGCGGTCAGCATCGACCTTGGACGGTCCGGCCGCGCCGTCCTGGGACAGCGCGACGTTGAACTGGCCCGCCCCTCGCACCATCGCCCCATGTGGTTCGACGACGACCCGCAGCCGGTACGGACGCCGGTTTTCAGCCTTTCGGAGATCGCGGCCCAGGGCGACCTGAGCGGGCCGTTGGTCGTGGAGACGCCGTTCACCACCATCGTGGTCGATCTGCTGGCCAGCTGCCGGCTCGACGACCGCATCGGCCTCATCATCAGCTCCGGAGGCGCACAATGAGCGGACTGGCTGAAGTCCGCGATCCCGCGCGGCTGGGCATCCTCGCCAATCGGGTCGACGGCGTGGTGCGCAAGATGGCCAATACCCTGTTGCGCACAGGGCGCTCGGGGGTGCTCAACCGGGCGCGGGACTTCTCGTGCTGCATCGTCACCGCCGATGGACACCTCCTGTCATCGGCCGACAGCCTGCCCATCCACGTTCTCAGCGGGCCCGACCTGATGGCCGAGGCCATGGTGCGGTTCCAACCCGACCTGGCGCCCGGCGACGCGTTTCTCAACAACTCGGCCTATCATGGCTGCAGCCATCCGGCCGACCACACCCTGCTGGCGCCGGTCTTCGACGGTATGGGCCGCCACCGATATACCGTGCTGGTGAAGGCCCATCAGGCCGACATCGGCAACTCGACACCCACCACGTATTTCGCCGCCGCGCGCGATGTCTACGAGGAAGGCGCCCTGATCTTTCCGTCGGTGCAAGTGCAGCGCGATTACGAAGACATCGCCGACTTCATACGTATGTGCGAGGCGCGGATTCGCGTCCCCGAGCAGTGGCGCGGTGACTACGCGGCCATGGTCGGTTCCGCCCGGATCGGCGAGCGCGAGTTGAAGGCGCTGGGCGAAGAGATCGGTTGGGACGAGTTGGCGGCCTTCTGCGGGTCCTGGTTCGAATACAGTGAGCGCCGGATGGCCGCTGCCCTGCGGCGGCTCCCGAACGCCGTCGCTAGCCGGGTCAGCATTCACGATCCCTTCCCTGGCACCCCGTCGGACGGCGTACCCGTCCGCGTGATCGTGCGCGTACAGCCCGAGGCCGGTTCCATCGAGGTCGACCTAACCGACAATCTCGACTGCCTTCCCTGCGGCCTGAACCTCAGCGAGGCTTGCGCGCGTACGTCGGCGATGCTGGGCGTGTTCAACAGCATCGATGGCGACGTGCCCAAGAACGCCGGCGCCTTCCGCCGAATTTCGGTGCGCTTGCGCGAGAACTGCGTGGTCGGGATCCCGCGGCATCCGCACAGCTGTTCGGCGGCGACGACCAATCTCGCCGACCGGGTGGCCAACTGTGTCCAAGCCGCTCTGGCGGAGATCGGTGATGGGATCGGGATGGCCGAATACGGCGCGCCGATCCCAGCCACCTCGCCGGTCATCTCCGGCGTCGATCCGCGGAACGGCAAGGCCTATGTGAACCAGATGTTCCTGGGTGGCACCTCGGCGCCCGGCCGCCCCGGGGCCGACGCCTGGCTGACGGGCCTGCACGTCGGCAACGCCGGCCTTGGGTTCATCGACAGCGTTGAGCTGAGCGAGCTCTACCATCCGCTGCACGTCGCGCACCGGCGGCTGGTGCGCGACAGTGAGGGCGCCGGCAGGTTCTGTGGCGCGCCTTCGCTCTCGGTGGAGTACGGACCGGTCGGCGGTTGGATGGACATCGCCTATGTCTCGGACGGGAACCTCAACCCTGCCCAGGGCGTGCGCGGCGGAGGGGTCGGCGGGCCGGCGGACCAATGGATCCGCCACGCGGACGGCACGCTCGAGCGCCTGCCCCAAGCCGCCCAGGTCCGCGTCCAGCCTGGCGAATTCGTCATAGCGACCTGCAACGGCGGCGGCGGCTACGGGCCGCCGCGCGAGCGCGACCGGCAGGCTGTTCGCCGCGACCTGGAGGCGGGCCTGCTCTCCTCCGAACGCGCGGCGGCGGTCTACGGCTTCGAGACCTGACGCGCGCCCACTGGACCCCGCAACGGGCTCAATCAACCCACGACAAAACGCCAGCGCGCTAAGCCCGGCACTCGCCGCCGCTTGACATACTCGAATGATAGTGAAATGCACGCAACTATCATTCTGGTACTACAATAAATCATCGGATCGGAATGAAGAGCGTCGCTAGGACGCGTCGGCGGGAGGGGTGCACAATGACAAACGGACAGAAGATAGATTTGCGGCGGGCTGGACGGCGGTCGCTCAAGACCGCGCCAATCATGGCCTCGTTGCTCGCGATGAGCTGCGTCGGCGAGGCGCGGGCCCAGGCCGGCGCAGCCGACGACACGGTCGCGGAAGTGATCGTCACAGCCCAGAAGCGCAGCCAGTCCCTGCAGGATGTTCCGATGAGCATGTCGGTCCTGGGATCCGACACGCTGGAGAAGGCGCAAGTCCAAGCATTCGAGGACTATGCCACCTTCGTACCCAACCTCTCCTTCGCCTATGGCGGCTCGACGCAGAACGACGGACGGAACGGGCGGGGCATCGCCCTGCGCGGCATCGCGGGCACAGGCACGGTCGGCGTCTACATCGACGACACGCCGGTCCCGGGCGATCTCGATCCGAAGATTTCCGACGTCGAACGCATCGAGGTCCTCAGGGGGCCGCAAGGCACCCTGTACGGCAGCGGCTCGATGGGCGGCACGGTCCGGATCATAACCCGCGCACCCGACCCGACGACCCTCTCCGGCCACGCGGAAGCGTCGATCTCCCAGGTGCGCGAAGGCCGCGAAAACTACGACCTCAAGGCCGCCATGAACGTCCCCATCGCGGGCGACAAGGCCGCGCTGCGTGTCTCCGGCTTCTTCCAGTCCGACAGCGGCGTCTTCGACCGCATCATCGGCGTGGGGCCGGCCCAGCGGCGCGAGCGAAACATCGACGGCCAACGGCAGTGGGGAGGACAGCTCACGCTGCTGATCCAAGCCACCGACAATCTGACCATCACGCCGCGGCTGATGCACCAGCATCAGAAGGCCGACGGCGCGCCGTGGGCCGACATCCGTCCCGGCGAATTTGACCAGTTCCGTCTCTTTGGCCTCGAAGAGCCGCTTGAGGACCGGTGGACCCACGCCTCGGTGGCCTTCAACTACGATCTTGGCTGGGCCGAACTGATCGCCTCGACCTCGTACCTCGATCGAAACTTCAGTGAGATCGAAGACCAAAGCGACCTGATCGCCTCACCGTTCGGCTTTGACTTCGCCTTCCCCTCGGCCTTGCGCGAGGGCCTGAACTACGACCGCTTCGTCCAGGAGGCCCGGATCGTCACGCGGCCTGGCAAGCGCTTCCAGTTCACCGGCGGGGCCTACTACTCGGATCTCAAGCGCCAGCGCCTGTTCGATGGGCCCGCCCCGGGCTTCGACGCGGCCTATTCCGCCTTCATCGGGTTGCCAGCCGGTCAGCGAGCGTTTGGAACTGACCAGACCTTTTTCCTGGATTCCCGCGACCAGACGCGGGAGCTCGCCTTGTTCGGTGAGCTGACCTACAACCTGACGGAGCGCCTGCGCGCCACCGCCGGGTTGCGGTACTTCGACGCCAAGCAGGACCGCAACCGGCGGGCCGATGGCATTTTCAACGGTGGGCCAACCTCCAACTCGGGGGTCACCCGAGCCGACGGCCTGAACCCCAAGGCCCGGGTGGAGTTCGACGTGAGCTCCAAGGTCCTTGTCTATGCGGTCGCTTCCAAGGGCTATCGACTGGGCGGGCTCAACGGCAAGCTGCCGACCCGCTGCGACGCCGACCTGCGGGCGCTGGGCGTCTCCAGCGCTGAACAGTACCGGCCTGACAGCCTCTGGAACTACGAGGTCGGAGCGAACGCCGCGACACAGGATAACCGCCTCACCGCGCGGGGCTCCGTGTTCCAGATCGAATGGAAGAACATTCAGCAGTCGCAGTTGCTCATCAACTGCGGCTTCGCCTTCACAGGCAACGCCGGGGCGGCGCGCAGCCGCGGCGCGGAACTGGAGGTCACGGCCCGGCCCGTCAATGGGCTCAGCCTCTCGGGGGGGCTTGGCTACACCGACGCCCAGTTCACCGAGAGCGATCCGTCGCTTACGGCCAAGGTCGGCGACCGCGTCCTGCAGATCCCAAGGTTCAACTTCACCGCCTCGGCGCAGTACGACTTCAGCCTGGGCGCCATGTTCGACGGCTTCGTTCGCGCCGACGTGTCAGGGGTGAGCAAGAGCTTCACGACGTTTGTCCAGGACCCCGGGGAACCAGGTTTCAGCGAGGCTCGGGTGCGCAGGCCCTACCAGCTGGTGAACCTGGCGGCAGGCCTGACCTACGAGGACGCGACGTTCACCGCCTTCGTCGAGAACCTGTTCAACGAGCACGCCAACCTGTCGGACACTCGATCGATCGCCGCGGAACTGCCGGGTCGGCCCCGGTACGCAACCAACCGTCCGCGAACGGTGGGCTTCGCCGTCCGCAAGTCGTTCTAGGCGCGGTCGGACCTGCGGATGGACGGCGGGGACTCCGGCGAGCACCGATCGAGCCCGCACGAGCACAGGAGCCCTGCCCACCCGGCGGGGCTCCTGATCCTCTCGGCGACGGAACTGTGGGAGCGGTTCAGCTACTACGGAACCCGGGCGCTGCTGGTGCTCTACCTGGTCAAGGAGTTGGATCACGACGATCGATCCGCCCTGTTGATCTACGGCGGCTACACCTCGATCGTCTATCTGACCGGCCTCCTGGGCGGGCTGGCCGGGGATCGCCTGATCGGCGCGCCGCGCGCGATCGTCCTCGGCGGGAGCTTGATCGTACTGGCTCACGCCGGGCTCGTCGCCAGCACGGTGATACGGCTTTCGCTTCCCGGTATGACGGCGGCTGGGGACGGCCTTTTCCTCTTGTCGCTCTCGCTCGTGGCCATCGGAACCGGTTTGCTGAAGCCCAACAGCACCGCCCTGGTCGGGCGGCTCTATGGTTCGAACGACCCCAGGCGCGACAGCGGCTTCACCCTTTTCTACGTGGGCATCAATGGCGGCGCGGTGTTGGGTCCGCTGGTCTGCGGGTTCATCGGGGAAACCTTCGGCTGGGCCTTCGGCTTCGGCGCGGCGGGCGTGGGCGTTGCGACGGGCCTCCTGCTGTTCGTCCTGCGAAGACGCGACGTGGTTCTCGCCGACATGACGCCCGTGGTCGGCCCCGCGATGACGGCGACGCTCGGCACGGCGATCTGCGCCGGGCTGACGCTACTGACCACCGGCATCTGGTTCGCGCTGAACCACCCGGCCGCCTTCGGTCAGATCATGCTGGCCGCGTCCCTGGTCCTCTCCGTGGGCGCTGTGCGCTTCCTGATCGGCTGCGGCCCATCGGAGCGCCGGGCCATGCTGCTGGTGCTGGGGCACGTCGCATTCTCCATCGTGTTCTGGGCGCTGCTGGAACAGGGCGGGGGCTCCCTGAGCCTCTTCACGGACCGGCACGTGGACCGCCAGCTGTTCGGCTTCGAGGCGCCCGCCTCCGTGTTCCAGTCGCTGGAGCCGCTGTTCGTGCTGTTGCTCGGGCCGGCTTTCAGCGCGCTCTGGCTGGTCCTGGCTCGCCGGGGCGCGAGCCCCTTCGTCTCCCGGAAATTCGCCCTTGGCCTGATCGGCGTGGCCGCGGGATTCGCGATCATGGTCCTGGCGATCGGCGCGTTCGGAGACCACGGCCAAGTCCCCGCCATCTTCGTCGTCGCCATGTACTTCGCCTTTGCCGTCGGTGAGTGCCTGCTCGCGCCCGCAGGCCTGGCGATGGTCACGGGCTGGTCGCCGCCTCGCGCCGCCGGGGTCATGGCCGGGATCTGGTTCTTCGGCATGGCCGCGGGAGGCTATCTGGCCGCCTCGGCCAGCGCTCACGCCCCGGACCTGACGCGGGCGGACCTCGGCGCCGCGGCGTTTTCCCCGCTGTTCATGGCGCTGGGCGTCATCGGGCTCGCCGCCGGTGTCGTGCTGCTGGTCGCGGCGGGCCGACTCCAGCGCTATGCCGGAGAGATCGGCGCGACCAAGCCCCCACCCAATCGTCCAGGGCCTTAAGAAGCGCCGCAACCTGCGACGACGTATCACAGCCGCCTTTTCCCTTTCTTAGCGCCGCAGGCGTGAAGCTGCCTGCTTGCGTACGGGAGACTGAGCCGATGCTGAAGGCGTTGGACCGCGCCCTCCAGGAAGACCAGGATCTGCAAGATGTGATGCTCGTGCGGGCGCAGCGCCTTCGGTTCAGGCTCTTCGTATGCGCGGTGACCGCCGCCATGGTCCAATCGCTAGCAGGCTGGCAGCTGACGCTTGCCTGGCTGGTCGGCTTCTCAGCGCTGCAGGGCCTCGAATCGATCTGCTTCCCCGTGCGTCGCCTGCCGGAACAGTTGATTACCGCGGCCGGCCGACGCCTGTCGGTCGGCGCCGTGTTCCTGAGCGGCGTCGTCTTCGCTGTGTTGCCAATGGCTGCGGCCTGGAATGGCGGGCATTGGGGAATCCTCTGCGCGGCTCTCGTGATCGCAGGAGCCGCCATCAACGCCATCCTCACCAGCGGCGCATCGCGAGTAGGACTTGCAGCAAGCGCGATCCCTCAAGGGGCCGCGATGCTGTTGCTACCGCTCGTGGCAATGCGCGCGGGCATCGACGGGTTCGAACTGGCCGCCATCGCCTGGTCGACCGCGTACTTCATCCTCGTGGCGTTCCTCGCCGCAGAACTCTGTCGCAAGACCTTGCAGGCCGAGCAGGGGGCGCGGGCCGAGGCGCAGCGAGCCACCGAGGCCAAATCGCAGTTCATGGCCATGGTCGGGCACGAACTGCGGACACCGATCAGCGCCATCCTCGCGGGTGCGGGCAGCCTGGACAGATCCAGTTCCCCCGCCGCCGTCGAGAGCAATGCTAACCTGATCTTGAGTTCCACCACGATGATGCGGACGCTCTTGAACGACCTCCTCGATCTCTCCAAGATCGAAGCGGGCCGCATGAGCGTCGAGGAGATTGCCTTCGACCTGCGCGGGCTGGTTCGGGAAGCCTTCGCCTTCTGGCGAACCGAAGCGCTCAGCCGCGGACTCCGGCTCCGTCCCGAAGGGATGCGGCAGACGCCGAGATGGGTCACCGGCGATCCGACCCGGTTACGGCAGATCCTCAACAACCTCATCTCGAATGCGTTGAAGTTTACGCCCAGCGGGTCCGTGACCCTGCGGGTTTCGATGTCGCCTCACCTGGCGCTGTCGGTGACGGACACCGGCCCGGGCATGTCGCCCGAGCACGCCGCGCGACTGTTCGGCGCGTACGAGCAGCTCGGCGCTGCAACTGCGCGCAATCACGGCGGCACGGGACTGGGGCTGAACATCAGTCGCAACCTCGCCAACCTGATGGGCGGCGACCTCAGCGTGGAAACCAAGCTCGGGGAAGGCTCGACCTTCCGGCTCGATCTGCCCCTGCCGCTGGCCGAGCCCCCGCAGGATGCCGCGGCGCCGACGCTCGAGGCGATGGGCGAGGAGAGCGGCCTCTTGGTGCTGATTGCTGACGATCACGAGGTGAACCGCACGGCGTTCGCGATGATGCTGGAAAGCACCGGCGCACAGGTTGAGGTCGCCGTAGATGGTGACGAGGCTTTGCGCATGCTTCGTCGGCACAGGTTCGACATCGCCCTTCTGGACGTGAACATGCCCGGTCTTTCGGGTATCGACGCCACGCTCCACCTCCGCGGCGAGCCCGGGCCGAACCGGCATATGCCGATCCTCGCGCTGAGCGCATCCGTCTCATCGCAGGATGTGAACGACTGCCTCGCGGCCGGCATGAACGGCTTCGTCCGAAAGCCGGTCGATGCGCGCGAATTGTTTGCCGCGATCAACCGGGCTGTGGCCGACGATCGGCGGATGGTCGCCTGACGCTTCGCGCGCACGGCCGATCCAACGCTCAGGAGCCCGCCGCCGACGAGGCCCCAGGTCGAAGCTCTGAGGCGAGTCCATGTCTTCCCCGGGTTCGGTCGAGCCGCCGCGCGAGCGGAACGATCAGGCCCAGGCAAGCGAGGTACATCGTAGCGGCGAGGACGCCGACCCAGAGATAGCCGTTCGCCACCAGGATGAGCGAGGCGAGGAACGGCCCCAGCGCGGTGCCAAAGTTCAGCATCGCGGCTGTCAACGCCGCGGTGCGTCCCTCAGGATCCAGCCCGGCGGCGACGCCGTTGAGGTAGGGAAGGCCGAAGAACCAGGCCAGCGCGATCAGGCAGGCGCCTGCCGTGTAGAGTTCCGGAGTACGCGCCAGGACGATGATCACGGCCGCGGTGGCGGACAGGCCAAGGGCTATGACCTGCGATGCCGTCCGACTGATCCGGGACCCCAGGATCGCGGCGATCGCCGCGCCGATGAATCCCGCGATCGATGCGAGGCCCAGGGTGCCGCCGACCTCGGCGACGGACATCCCGATCGCCACGCCCATCCGCTCTTCATAGGTCCATACCGCACCGTGCCCCGCGTAGAGGACCAAGGCGGCCGCAAGCAGCGGCGCTGCGTCGCGCAAGGGCGGACGCCGGCCGGCGCCTGCCGCCGCGTCGGTGGTCCGCGCCGGGGGCCGCGGCGCTGCAAAGGCGAACGGCAGGGTCAGCGCCGCGATGGCGGCCATCACCAGGAAGGCGGCGGCCGATCCCCACGCCTGCATGAGGTTCGGCACCGTGGTCAGGAACACGCCGGCATAGGCCAGCATGCCCATGGTGGTGATCGAATAGACGCGGTCGGGCTCCCGGTGGCCGGCGATGATGGCGCCGCTGATGGCCAGCGACGCGCCGGCCCCGGCCCCCGCGACCACCCGGCTGAGCACCAGCACCGTCGTGTCGCCGGCGAATGACGCCGCCAGATTGCCGGCGGCCGCCATCCCGAGGGCGCAGGCGCACAGGCCGCGGCGATCAAACCGTGACACAACGGCGGCGATCAGCAGGGCCGCCCCGCCGAAGGCGGTCATCTCCACCGCCGACACCATGCCGGCGGCCGACGGGGTAAGCCCATAGCTGTCGACCATCAGGCCGACCAGAAGCGGCTGCACGATTGCGGTGCTGTTGCCGATCAACCCCAGAAGGGTGACCAGGACGAGGGCGTTCGTGTCGGACAGTCGCATGACGACCCCCTCTCGGTTCGGTGGTCAGTCGGCCAGGATCTTCTCGTAACGGATGTGGCCGCGATGCACGGCGACCTGGTCGTAGAGCGCGCGCGCGGCACCATTGTCCTGATGGGTCAGCCAATGCACGCATGAGCAGGCGCGGCCCCGCGCCCAGTCGTACGCATAGGCGATCAACGCGCGCCCGACGCCCTTGCCTCGCAGCTCGGGCGGCACGAAGAGGTCCGACAGGTAGCAATGCGGCGCGGCCGACCAGGTCGAGCCGTGCAAGATCAGATGGACAAGCCCGACCGGCAGGTCGTCGGCTCCCACGGCGAGCGCGCAATGCAGCGGCGAGGCGGGATCATGAAACCGCGCCCAAGTGCTCGCCGTGGTGTCCTCAGGCAGGCTGACCGCGTAGAATTCTTGGTAGCCCCGCCACAGGGGCAGCCAGGCTTGATGGTCGGCGGGCGTCGCCGGACGGACCGTCACCGGCATGTCGCACCCATGGAACGCCAGGACCGCCGTCCGGCTACGTCCAGGATTCGAACAGGACGCCCACGCTTTCTCGGACTTTCTTTGAAAGCTGAGCCCGCGTCTTTATCAGGCCGAAATTGAATTCGACATAGTAGCTGTTGTAGACATAAAAGATGATCGCGGCGAGTTCCGGGGCCTTGAAGGCGTCTGAAATCGTTCCGTTCTTCTGGTAATACTTGACCAGCGCCGTGAGCTGCCGTCGCAATTCTGCATCCGCATAGCGGACCACCTCGTCCGTCTCCGCGCGGCCCGTGGACGTCGCCGGCCACAGGGTCGGCTTGAGACGGATTGACTTGCTGCGCTTGTCGAGGATGGTGACCATCAGGAGGCAGAAGGCCGTTATCCCGGCCTTCGGATCCTCGGGAGGGTCGTCGAGCAGCGTCTGGCTCTCGGAAAACAGTTCCTCCAGGTCGCGGCGAACTAGGTCCGCCAGCACCGAGGCCTTTGTCTTGAAATGCCGGAACAGCGTGGCGATGCCGATGCCCGCCTTGGTGGCGATGGCCTGCATCGTGGCCTTCTGATAGCCGACCTCGGAAAACAGCGAGAGCGCCGCATCCAGGACGGAATCCCGAACGACCATCTTCTGACGGCCTCTCAAGGTGAGCTCTACTGTCATCAGGGAATCCGGCTCCTCGGCGCAACGTCGGCGGACTGGCCCGGGGGCGCAAGCCATCCCGCGATGCGCCACTCCGGCCGCCTCCGGCGCAGCGGACTTCCGGACATCCGGGCCGCGACGCATCAAGGTTCCGAATCACTATCAGCCTAATAGCGCACCGCCAATACATCTCACGTCGGCGCCGGAGCCTGGCCGCCGCGTGTGATCCGGATACAGCCATAAAATGATAGATATTGAAAGTAAAATATCGAGTCGATATTATGACTGCTTCTAGATAGGAATTGCCGGGACGCGCGCCGCGCGCCGGCCGCACCCCGCTTGTAGCGCCGGCCATGGAGCGCAGATGACCCCTCCCGACACCCTTATCCGACGTCAGGCGTTCGTCGGCGGCCTCTGGTGCGACGCCCTCGACGGCCGCCGCCTGGCGATCACGGATCCCGCCGACGGATCGGAGATCTGCGAGGTCGCCCACCTGTCGCGGGAGGACGCCAAGCGGGCCATCGGTTGCGCGGCCGAGGCGCTCCCGGCCTGGCGCGCCCGCCCGGCGGCGGAGCGCGCCGCCTTCCTGCGTCGCTGGGCGGACCTCGTGCTGGAGAGTATCGAGCCCCTGGCCAAACTGCTCACGCGCGAGCAGGGCAAGCCGCTGGCGGAGGCGCGCGCCGAGATCGCCCAGGCGGCGGCGTTCCTGGGCTGGTTCGCCGAGGAGGCGCGCCGCGTCTATGGCGATCTGATCCCAGCGCCCAGGGCCGATCGGCGGACGCTGGTCCTCAAGCAGCCGGTCGGCGTGGTCGCCGCCATCACGCCGTGGAACTTTCCGGCCGCCATGGTGGCGCGCAAGGTCGCGCCCGCCCTCGCCGCCGGATGCACCTTGGTCCTCAAGCCTGCGCCCCAGACTCCACTTTCCGCCCTGGCGCTCGCCGTCTTGGCGGAGGCGGCCGGCCTCCCGCCCGGCGTCCTCAACATCATCCCCGGAGAGGCCGAGCCGATCGGGAACGCATTGATCGACAGCCACGCCGTACGGAAGCTGACATTCACCGGCTCGACGGCGGTGGGCCGGCAGCTTCTCGCGCGCTCGGCCGCCACGCTGAAGCGGGTGTCGCTGGAACTGGGCGGCAACGCGCCCTTCATCGTCTTCGCCGACGCCGATCTGGACGCGGCCGTCGAGGGCGCGATCGAGTCGAAGTTCCGCAACAGCGGCCAGACATGCGTCTGCGCGAACCGGCTCCTGGTGGAGGACAGCATCTACGACGCGTTCAGCGCCCGCCTTGCGGCCCGGGCCAAGGCGCTCGTGGTCGCGCCAGGCCTCGCCCCCGGTTCACAGCAGGGGCCGCTTATCGACCAGTCCGCCGTCGACAAGGTGGAGGCGCTGATCGCCGACGCCGTCGACAAGGGCGCTCGCGTCCTGACCGGCGGCGGACGGCATGTGCTCGGCGGGACGTTCTTCCAGCCGACGGTCCTCACCGAGGCCACTGCGGACATGCAATTGTGCCAGGCGGAGATCTTCGGGCCGGTGGCGCCGCTCTACAGGTTCCACACCGAAAACGAGGCTGTCGCGCTCGCCGATGCGACACCCTTCGGGCTCGCCAGCTACGTCTATTCCAGCGACCTCGGCCGGGCGTTGAGGGTCGGCGAGGCCCTGCAGTGCGGCATGGTCGGGATCAATGTCGGCGCCATGTCCACAGAGACGGCGCCGTTCGGCGGCGTGAAGGATTCCGGGTTCGGCCGCGAGGGCTCGATGTACGGAATCGATGAGTACCTGGACCTGAAATACCTCTCCTTGGACCTCTCCGCGCGATAGCGAGGCGGACAAACCGTTGCGTCCTGAAAGTATTCATGTGATAGTTTTAGAACGATTTCGATCATATCGAGCCAGCGAGGGAACGATGTCGAAGGGCGTGGGCGCATGGCGCCCGATCGTGGCGATCCTGTTCATGACGGCCGCGGTCAGCCTGCCGCTCGCGGCCAGGGCGCAAGCTCGGCCGGGGGCCGAGGGCGCCTTCGGAAGATGCGCCATATGCCATTCGACCCGCGCCGGCGCTGGCCCCAGCATCGGCCCGAACCTCGCCGGCCTGCTGGGCCGGAAAGTCGGCTCCGCGCCCGGCTTCACCTATTCGCGGGCGATGGCGAAGGCCGATTTCGTATGGGACAAGGCGCGGCTCGACGCTTTCCTGCGTGCGCCGCAGACGGTCGTTCGCGGGAACCGGATGGCGTTCGGCGGTATCTCCGACGCCGCGACCCGCGCCGACCTTGTCGCCTACCTGGCGTCGAGGAGCTAGGATGGCGCGGTCCCTGACCCCGGTGTCGTTGCCGGCCCTGGCGATCGGGCTGGCCCTGCTGTGCCCCGCGCACGGGCAGGCGGCCCCCATCGAGCCGGAGGAGCTACGCACCGAGACGCTGCCCGCCGCCTGGAACCCACACTGGATCTGGGTGAACGACGTCTCGTTCAGCCGGATGCCCGACGGCCGCGCCTACCTCATCGACGGCGATTCCGGACGTTTCCTCGGAATGGTCAGCGCCGGCTACAGCCACACGTTGCTGCAGATGACGCCGGCCGGGGCCGAGTTCGCCGTGCCCTCGACGTACTACTCGCGCGGCTCGCGCGGCGAGCGGACGGATGTCGTGACTCTGTACGACAAGGCGACCCTCACCCCCGGCGAGGAGGTCGTGATCCCGCCGCGTCGCTACATCGGCGCACCGTTCGTCGGCGCGATGGCGGCCACGGACGACGGGCGTTTCTCGCTCATCTACAACTTCACCCCCGAGCAATCGGTGACGGTTGTCGACCTCGTCGCGCGGAAGGTCGTGGGCGAGTTTCCCACGCCAGGCTGCGGCCTGATCTACCCCCTCGGGCCACGCCGGTTCTTCATGCAGTGCGCCGACTCGTCACTGCAAGCCGTTTCCATCGCGCCCGATGGGCGCCTAACGCTGGGCGAGCGGACGGCCAAGCTGTTTGCGGACGGCGATCCCGCGACGGAGAAGCCGGTTCGGATCGCGCCTGATCGCTGGCTGCTCTTCACCTACTCCGGTGAGATCCACGAGGTCGACGGCGGCGGCGGCCAGCTGAAGGCGGGACTCGCCTGGCGGCTCACCGACGCGGCAACGTCGGGATGGCGCATCGGGGGCCTGCAACCCGCCGCCTTCCACACACGCACGAACCGGCTGTTCGCGCTCATGCACCGGGGCGGCGACGGAACGCACAAGGATCCCGGCACGGAGGTCTGGGTGTACGACGCACGGATCGGACGCCGCCTGGAACGACGTAAGCTTGCCGCGCCCGCCACCTCTGTCGCCGTCAGCTCCGACGAACAGCCCCTACTGTTCACTGTCATGGCCGGGGTCCGCGATCTGGTCGTTTACGACGCCGCCACGGGCGCGAAGCTCCGGGTCGTCGACCAACTAGGCGACGCCCTGTCCTACCTGCAACCGGCTCCGCTGGCGGAGCCGACGCGATGACGCTCGACCCCGTCCTCCTACTGCTCACGAGGATGGCCTTCGGCCTGTTCCTCGTGGCGTCGGCCATGAAGAAGGCGCGGGATCCCGCGGCCTTCCGGGTGGCGCTCAGCGCCTATCGTCTCGTCCCTGCCGGCTGGACGTTCGCCGGCGCGGCGGGGCTGACCGTCCTGGAACTGGTGGTCGGCGTCGCGGTGCTGGCCGCGCCGACCGAGGCGGTGGCCCGCTTCGCGTTCGGGGCCATCGCGTCGCTGCTGGCGAGCTACGCCGTCGTCCTCGCCGTCAAACTCATGCGTGGCGAGCGCGACATCGACTGCGGATGCCTCGGCTGGGGAGCGCCCTCGCGAGGCCTCCGTTGGTCCATGGTGGCTCGCAACCTCGCCTTGGCCTCGCTCGCCGCCGCCCCGGCGGTCCTGCCTCGCGTCGCGCGAGACCTCAGCGGCGTGGACCTGCTGACGGTGGCGGCGGGCCTGGCCGTCGCCACCGTCCTCTACCTGGCAGTCGACACCCTCATCGGTCTACCCAGTCGGCGGACCGCGGCATGACCGGCTCCCTTCTTGTCGTCCTCGGCTTGCAGTGGGCGCTCCTGCTCCTGCTCGCGCTGCTCCTTCTGGTCGCCCTGCGGCAGATCGGCGTGCTGCACGAGCGCATGGGACCGGTCGGCGCGCTGGTCCTGGCCGGCGGACCGGCGGTCGGCTCGCTCGCGCCCACGTTCGACCTCACGGCCCTCGATGGGCGGCGGGTCAGCATCGGCACGCCCCAGGGCCGCGCGATCCTGCTCTTCTTTCTTTCGCCGAAGTGTCCAGTCTGCAAGTCGCTCGCCCCTGTCGTGAAGTCGATGGCCGCCCGGCGGTCGTCCACGCTCGACCTCGTCCTCGCCAGCGATGGCGACCACGAAGCGCAGTTGCGGATGGTTCGAGAGCTGCGCCTGGAGGCCTTCCCCCTCGTCCTCTCCACGCCGCTCGGCGTCGCGTTCCAGGTCTCCAGGCTTCCGTACGCGGTGCTGTTGCGCGCAGATGGCCGCATCGCGGCGAAAGGTCTCGTCAACAACCGCGAGCATCTGGAGAGCCTGTTTGAGGCCGAAGCCCGTGGGGTGGCCTCGCTCCAGGCCTTCCTCGCTGATGCGCCGCCAGCGCTCGCCATCACGCCTCGGAACCGGAAGACAGCTGATGATTTCCAGGGTTGATCGCCTCGCCGAAAGGGTCGCGCGCGGCGTCGCGCGGAAGCTGTCGCGGCGCGGGCTGGTGGCGCGAATCGGCGCGCTGTTCGGCGCATCGGCGATGCCACTGCTGCCGGTCTCCCGCGCGAACGCGATGACCTCCAAGTCCGGCGACGCGAGCGATCCGACCTCGTGCAGCTACTGGCGCTACTGCGGTATCGACGGCTTCCTCTGCACTTGCTGCGGCGGCTCGGCGTCCTCGTGCCCGCCGGGCACGGAGCCGTCGCCGATCACCTGGGTGGGGACCTGCCGCAACCCAGAAGATGGGTTGAACTACGTCATCTCGTACAACGACTGTTGTGGCAAAAGCGCCTGCGGCCGCTGCGAATGCTATCGCAACGAGGGTGACACGCCGGTCTACCAACCGCAGCAGGCCAACGACCTGGACTGGTGCCTGGGGACACGCTCGGGGGTCGCCTACAACTGCTCGACCGCCGTCGTGCTTGGCGTGGCCGAATGAGGGGATCGCAGATCCCGCCGGTCCTGCTGCTGGCGCTGACTCTCGCGTCGCCCGCCGCCGCCGGCACGCCCCAGGTCAACTACATGCTCAACTGCCAGGGGTGTCATCTTCCAGACGGCCGCGGTGTCCCAGGGCGCGTGCCCGACATGCGCGGACAGCTGGGCGAGTTGCTCCGAGCGCCCGGCGGACGCGCCTTCATCGTCCAGGTTCCGGGGACGTCCAACTCGAAGCTGAGCGACGCCGACATCGCCGAACTGCTCAACTGGTTGATCCCGCGCATGCAGCCCGGATTGCAGGGCCCGCTTGCCCCCTACAGCGCCGGCGAAGTGAGCGCCCTGCGGGCGGTCCGGCTCAAGGACGTCGCCGAGGTGCGCGCCGCCCTGGCCGCCGACATCCGCCGGCTGCCGGATCGCATGTCCCCGAAATCTCGAAACCAGGACTGAGGAAGCGAACGATGGACCAGGCGCAACCGGCCTCACTGACTCCGACCGACCCGCGGGTGACGGCGTTCCTCGCCCGCCGGCATCAGCTGTTCATCGGCGGTGCATGGCGCGAGCCGGCCGCGGTGGCGCTGCTGGACGTCCACGATCCCGCAACGGGCGAGGTCATCGCGCGGGTCCCCTGCGCGAACGCCCAGGATGTCGACGCGGCCGTGAAGGCGGCCGCCGAGGCGTTCACCAATGGAGCCTGGACCGGCCTGCCGCCAGCCGAGCGGGAGCGCATCCTGTTGCGCTTTGCCGACGCCGTGGAGGCCAACGCCGAGGAGCTCGCCCAGCTCGAAACCCTCAACCAGGGCAAGTCGATCAACATCGCGCGCCACGTCGATATCGGCGGCGCGCCCGCCTACATGCGCTACATCGCCGGCCTGACCACCAAGCTTACGGGCGAAACCCTAGACGTCTCGATCGGCGCGATCCCGGGTGCGAAGTTCACGGCCTACACACGCCGCGAGCCGTTGGGCGTCGTGGCCGCCATAGCGCCCTGGAACTTCCCGATGATGATCGGGCTGTGGAAGATCATGCCTGCCCTCGCCGCGGGCTGCACGGTGGTGCTGAAGCCGTCAGAGGTCACGCCCCTCACCAGCCTTCGGCTGGCCGAACTCGCCGCCGAGGCGGGCCTGCCCGCCGGGGTCCTGAACTTGATCACCGGCGATGGCGCGACCGGGCGCGCGCTCGTCGACCACCCGCTGGTGTCGAAGGTCACCTTCACCGGATCGACGGAGACCGGCAAGGCGATCGCGCTCGCCACCGCAGGCAGGCTGGTGCGGACCTCCCTTGAGCTCGGCGGCAAGAACCCGGCGATCTTCCTGAAGGATGTGCCGATCGACCAGGCCGTCGGGGGAGCCCTGCTCGGCGGGTTCTTCAACAACGGCCAAGTGTGCGCCGCCTCGTCGCGGCTTTATGTGGCGAGGGAGACCTACGGCGCCTTCGTCGAGGCCCTCGTGGCCGCCGTGGACGGCCTTTCGATCGGCCCTGGCATGGACGCCTCCGCTCAGGTGAATCCGGTCGTTTCGGCCGCCCATCGGGACAAGGTGATCGGAAGCATCGAGACCGCCAGGCGCGACGGCGCCCGCATCGTCGCAGGCGGCGACCTGCCGAACCGACCCGGCTACTATGTGCGCCCGACGGTGATCGTGGACGCCGGGCCGGACCTGGCGATCTCGCGCCAGGAGGTGTTCGGGCCCGTTGTGACCGTCACCGCGTTCGACGACGAGGCCGAGGCGCTGCGGCTCGCGAACGACACGAGCATGGGCCTGACCGCATCGCTCTGGACCAATGACCTGAAGAAGGTCCTCGACTATGTGCCGCGGCTCCAGGCGGGCACCGTCTGGGTCAACAGCCACAACGTCCTCGACCCGAACATGCCGTTCGGCGGCTTCAAGGAGTCCGGCATCGGCCGCGATTTCGGCCTCGCCTCTCTCGAAGGTTACACGGAGCTGAAGTCGGTCTGCATGGCCCACTGAGCTTGCTCTCATCCGGCATCCTCCCCCGGATAGCGCCCTCGCGGCGTAACTTGCGGCTGTCGGGATTCGTCCCGGCAGCCGTCTTCTTCCAGCCGTTGCGAGTAGTCCCTTTCCGGTTGCCCGCGCCGCGCGGGTCGGCTGGGGCCGGCCGCAATCTTTCAGGGAGTCTGCAGAAATGACCACCAATCGCCGCCAGATGCTGCTGACCGCCACCGCCGCGGCCCTGGCCGCCGGTGCGCCGTCACTGGCCGCCGCCGGTTCTTCCGTTTCCGCACCCGTTGCCAACTTTGAGCTTGCCGCCGTGCTCGACGCCTTCGTCGACGAGATGCTGCGCGACTCGCCGGAGACAGCCACCACTCTCGGCCTGGACACCGGCAAATACGCTGCCGAGCGGAGCAAGCTCAACGACCGTTCCGCCGCCGCGCGTCGCAATGCCGTCGCGGACTACGCCGACCGCGCCAGGCGCCTGGCGGCCATCCCCCGCGCCAGCCTCTCCGGCTACGATCTGACGCTCTACGACACCGTGCTCTATGCCCAGCAGGCCGGCGCCGAGGGCGGCCGGTTCTCCTACGGCGTGGACACCGCCAACCCCTATGTGGTCAGCCAGCAGGGCGGCCTGATCGCCAACGGCCCGGAGTTCCTGAACGCCCAGCACCAGATCGCCGGCAAGGCCGACGCCGACAGCTACATCGCTCGCCTCGGCCTGATGGGCGCCGCGCTCGACCAGGAGACCGACCGGATCCAGGCCGACGCGGGCGCAGGCGTGATCCTGCCGGACTTCATCCTGGCCAAGACGCTGGGCCAGCTCACCGCCTTTCGGAGAACCGCCGCGGCCGAGCAGGGCGTCGTCAAGTCGGTGACCGAACGGACCAAGGCCAAGGGTGTAGCCGGCGACTACGCCGGCCAGGCGACGGCGCTGGTGGAGCAAAAGGTATATCCGGCGCTCGACCGTCAGATCGCCGCGCTCCAGGCCCTGCAATCCAGGGCCACCGCCGACGCCGGGGTCTGGAAGCTTCCCGAAGGGGCGGCCTACTACGTCTGGGGCCTGAGGGAGGGCACCACCACCGAGATGACGCCGGCCGAGATCCACCAGATGGGCCTCGACCAGGGCGCGGCGATCGACGCCCAGCTGGACCAGCTGCTGAAGGCGCATGAGCTGACGCAAGGCTCGGTCGGCGAGCGGATGGGCGCCCTCACCAAGGACCCGCGCTTCCTCTATCCCAACACCGACGAGGGTCGCGCCCAGCTGATCGCCTATCTGAACGGCAAGATCGCCGAGATCCGACCGCACATGGCGGATCTCTCGAAGCTGGGCCTCAAGGCGCCGGTGCAGGTCAAGCGCGTGCCGCCGGACATCGAGGCCGGCGCCGGCCTCGGCTATATGAACTTCGCCTCGCTCGATGGAACCCGGCCCGCGATCTACTACGTGAACTTGGCCGACACCGGGAACTGGCCGCGCCACACACTAACCAGCTTGACCATGCACGAGGCGATCCCCGGCCACGCCTGGCAGGGCGCCTACCTCTCCGAGCGCCAGGACGAGGTCCACAGGATCGCCTCGTTCATCAACTTCAACGCCTTCATCGAGGGCTGGGCGCTCTATGCCGAGCAACTGGCGGACGAGGCCAGGATGTACAAGGACGACCCGTTCAGCCGGCTGGGCTATCTGCAGGCCCAGCGGTTTCGCGCCGCCCGCTTGGTGGTGGATTCCGGCCTGCACGACAAGCGCTGGACCCGTACCCACGCCATCGAATGGATGGTCGCCGCGACCGGCCGCTCCAACGGCGCGGTCAGCAGCGAGGTCGACCGCTACTGCGTAGCGCCCGGCCAGGCCTGCGGCTACAAGGTGGGCCACACCGAGATCGTGCGGCAGCGCGAGAAGGCCAAGACGGCGCTGGGCAGTAGGTTCGACATCCGCGACTACAACGATGCCGTGGTTTCCACCGGCGGCGCGCCACTGACCGTGCTGGAATCAGTGATCGACCGGTATGTCGCGGGCGCGAAGGCTTAGGCTTACACTGCGGGGCTGAACGCCACGCCGTTACGTGGAGCCGGTTTGGCCGGGCTGATGGCCGTCGACCTCGACGAGACTCTGCGCGCCGAGCACCGTCTTTCTTTCGACAGCCACGCGCCGCTCATCAAGACCGAAGGCATTTGGGCAGTCAGATCCCGAACATCGGAGGAATGAGTTGAGGAATTGAGAGCGGCCGGCGGGCGTGCTCGGTCCCGCCGCGTTCCGCGGCTCCTACGGGTCCGCCGCTTCGCGCGCCTGCTGCGCCGGCGGCCGCTCGACGGCGCGTCCCGCCGTGCAGCGCCGGGCGACGCCCGTCGCGCAGGCTCCTTGCAGCCTTCCTTTGCTTCGTGACTTAGTCCGTATGTCCTTCCTGCCGGCGGCGAGCCGTCGGGATCCTGGTGCTGCATTCTGAGCCGATGCAGCAGCATCGGAGGAAGGCATGGGCACGCTCTACGTCGGTCTCGACGTTCACAAGGTCAGCATCTCGGTCAGCGTCGCGGAGGATGGCCGAGATGGCGCCGTCCGGTTCCTGGGCGAAGTCCCCAACACGCCGACGGACGTCGCCAAGCTGGCCAAGCGGCTGGCGAAGGACGGCGACCCGTTGGAGTTCTGCTATGAGGCCGGCTGTTGCGGCTACGGCATTCACCGCCAGCTCACCGAGCTCGGGCACGGCTGTATGGTGGTGGCGCCGAAGCTCACCAACTCGATGTCCACGGCACCCTGTGGATTCTCGTTCAAGGTCAATAATGACCGAGGTGTCCGAGACGAGCACGGCCATGCTTAGGCCGCCTCTTCAAGGCGAGCGTCCAGCTCCCGCACGGAGATACCCAACATCTCAGCCGCGCGACTTTCACCGATGACGTTCTCAGCCAAGGCGCGGAGACACAGGCGTTCGAAGCGCTTCGGTTCTTCCTCCTCAGCGGCCATACACGCAGGTTCTTCGAAGGGCGGTCGCCGCCAACCCCGCGTCGTGAATTCTCGATAGAGCGCGGAAAAGGCCTTGGCGTCGATGATGCCAAGATCCCTGCAACGAAACGCAATTGCCTGCACACTCACGCCGAAGCGCTTCTTCAGCGCTACGAGTTCGCCCAGGCTGATCATCGATCGGTGTGCCCCGACCTCGGCGCGGACAACGTCGGCGGGCATGAGAAAAGCGCCCGCAAAGCGGTGTGCGGCCTTCTCTTCATCCACACCCGGCGCCGGCGTCATCACCATGTGGCCCAGCTCGTGAGCGAGCGTGAATCGCTTGCGTTCGGCCCATATATTCCGGCGCACCACCACGACCCGTGCCGCGTCGCGGCCGTGCCGTCGAACGCGTGCGGCCAAGCCGTCGATGTCCTCCAGATCAAGTGAGAGCACCTTGATGCCGCGCTCTTCCAGGAGCTCGGCGAGCTTTGGAATGGGGTCGTGGCCCAGCCCCCATTCATCGCGCACCGATCGGGCGGCGTCCTCGGCGTCACGGATGTCGCTCACCGGATAGGGGGCGCTACGCGGCTGTTCCCAATCGACGCTCTTCAGCTGCAGCAGGTCCTCGATCGCCAGGTAGCGTTCGAGCATCTGTATGGTCAGCGCTTCGACCGTCGCCTCTTCCTTCGCCGAGGTCTTTTTCCGGAAGTCGACGCCTTCGAGCACAAGCTCTTCGTCACTCAGCAGATAGCCTTCGCTGACCTGCAGCGCGGATGCCAACGCGATCAGCACCCGCGACCCTGGCATGTCCTCGTTGCGCTCGTACTTGCCGATAGCCTGAGCCGTCACCAAGCCGTCCATGCGAGCCGAAAGCTCGCGCAACGACAGGCCGGCAGAGGCTCGCGCCACCTTCAATCTCCGTCCGATCATCGCCTGCTCCTAATCTGTCGGTTTACAGATAACATATCTAGGCGCAATTTTGTAAACCGATACCCCTTGCGGTCGCCTGAGTTATCCCCATCTGCAGATCGACATAACGCTGTTTCGGCCCATTCTGTAAACCGAGGAGCCTATGGCTTGGACGAACCCGGGGGGCGTCTCTCGTCCCGACGACCCCTTCGCCGATCCGCTGGATGCGGTCCTGGCGGAGATCGCCATCAACATCCAGCTGCCACCTGGTCTTCATGCGAAGGCCGTCGGCCGCTATGAGGCCGTCCGGCGCTACATCGAACGGCCCGGCAGTCCGCTAGAGGGCCGCGTGACCTGCTTCTACCCGCAGGGGTCTATGCGGATCGACGCGACGACCTCCACCCGCGGGACCGATGACGAATATGATCTCGACATTGTCGCTGAAATCGACGGCCGCGACGATGGTCCCGAGGCTCTCCTGGATGATCTTGAGGCGGCGCTAGCCGACTACCCGGTTCGCAAGATCGTGCGTCAGACCCGCTGTGTGACTCTCTACTACTCGGATGGGATGCACCTCGACATCACCCCGGCCCGGCGCACGGCGCCGAAGGAAAAGCAGGGGGTGATCGCCCACGCGAAGAAGGGCGCGCAGAGCGACGAGCCCCGCTATGTAGCGATGAACGCCTACGCCTTCGGCGAGTGGTACACGGCCAGGACGCCAGTCGAGGAACGCTTCGCCAAGGCCCTGAACCAGCGCCTCTACGAGGAGGCAGGCCTGGAGTTCGCCGCTGACGCGGATGTCCATGACGTTCCCGATCAGACGCCCTTGATCATCAAGAGCGTCACCACGGTGGCTCTGCAGCTCCTCAAGCGTCACCGCAACATCATCTACGCTAACGAGACCGGCCGCCTGCCGCCGTCGGTGCTCCTGTCGTGTCACGCCGGCCATGCAGCCCAGCCGGGCATGGGCCTAGCGGAGATGGTGATGCGGCAAGCCCGGTGGACGGCGCGGGCCATCGACAATGCGGCACAAGGTGGGCGTTTGCTGTCGGTGCCCAATCCAGAGTACCCGGCGGAGTACTTCACCGACCGCTGGCCGGAAACCCAGTCGCAACAGGTCACCTATGCCCGTCGGTTGCACGCCCTGGCCAACGGCCTGGAGGCGGCCCGCAAGGGCAATGTCCAGCTCGAAGACCTACAGATCTGGCTGCGTCTGCAGTTTGGCGAGCGCGTCGTGACCCGGTCGGTGAAAGCCTTCAACGATCGGCTTGGCAGGCAGGTTAAGGCTGGCCAGCAGGGCTATACGCGCTCGGGTGGGCTGTTCACGCCGGCGGCGCCCGCGATCATCGGTGTCGCCACGGGCCTCGCGCCCGTCGCCGCTCGTGCCCACACCAACATGGGCGAGCGGCGGTTCCGTTGAGCCTCAGCATCGATCGTCAGATTGACGCGATGGCGCAGGTTTGGCCGGCGTTCCAATTGGTCGGTCGCGAAGGCGCTGCCGCGGCCTGGCGGGGGCGGCTGCGCCCCCTGCTGCAGACCTATGTTATTGAAATCCACTATCGGGCGCCGCTGGTTGTCGAGCGCCTCAACGTGAAGATACTCCAGCCGAAGGTCTATGTGCTGTCGCCGGCGCTAAGGTGTCGCCCCGGAGATGCCGAGGGCATGCTGCCGCACGTCTATTCTGGCCCCGATGGCGATGTGACCCTTTGCATGCTCGATCCTGACGCGGGCGAATGGTCGCCCTACGATCTCCTGGCCGAGACGACGGTGCCGTGGATTATTGACTGGCTGGCCGCCTACGAAGGATGGCGGGCGACCGGCACCTGGACGGCGAGCGGTCGGCACGTGGAGCCGCACTAATGGCCAAGACCAGCATCCCCCAAAAGGTTCAGTCGGCGCTCTGGGCGCGGGCGGGCGGCCGGTGCCAATTCCGCGGCTGCAACGAGGATCTGATCGGCGATCTTGTGGCGGGTCGCGAGGACGGCACTTTCGGCTTCATCGCTCACATCGTCGCCGACAGCGTACAGGGCCCACGCGGCGATCCGGTTCGCTCTCCCCTCCTGGCGAGGAGCCTCGAAAATCTGATGTTGATGTGCGCGCGCCACCACAAGCTGATCGATGTGGATGCCCTCGCAGACTACCCTGAGCCGATGCTGATCGGCATGAAGGGCGAACACGAGAGCCGCATTGGCGTGGTGACCGCGATTGACCACGACCGAGCGTCACACGTCATCCGGTTCGGGGCGAACATCGGAGAAAACGAAGCACTCGTCTCGACCAAGGCGATCTTCATGGCTATGCCGCCCGATCATCATCCGGCGAGTGGCCAAACCATCGACCTTGAGATGACCGGTTGCACATACCGCGATGACGAAGCGGCTTACTGGATGTTCCAACGGGATAATTTGCGTCGGCAGTTTGAGGCGAAGGTCCGCGGCCGCATCGAGCGGCAGGAAGTGCGGCATCTGAGCGTCTTCGCTTTGGCGCCTCAGCCGCTGTTGATCGAGCTTGGCAGACTGCTTTGCGATATCGCCCCCGCCGTGGTCCGACAACGCCATCGGGAGCCACCAACATGGTCTTGGCAGGCGAACCAGCCGCGTATCGACTATCGGGTGTCAGAGCCCACGCCAGAACGGACCGGCCCCATCGCGTTGAAACTGGGCATCAGCGCGACTTTGACCAATGAGCCGATCACCGAACTGCTCGGTCCTGACGTCGCTATCTGGTCGGTGACGGCCGACAATCCGCACAACGACATCCTGCGCCACCCCGACGATCAGGTCGTCTTCCGCCAGACGCTGCGTCGGCTTCTCGATCGCATCAAGACGACCCACGGCGAAGGTCAGTTGATCCACGTCTTTCCGGCGATGCCGGCGTCCTTGGCAGTTGAACTTGGGCGCATCTGGATGCCGAAGGCGGATTTGGCCATGACGATCTACGACAAGAACCGTACCGCCGGTTTCATGCCCACGATCACTTTAGGCCGCGATTGAGTTCGCCAGACCTTTGGCTGCGGCAGAGGCCAGCTATCAGTAAAATCAACGTGGGACATGGCGAACTGATAGACGCGGCGGATTCAAAAATCGGCAACGGACGCAGAAGCCCCGCCGTCTGAGGATCTCAGAGGGCCAGGCCTCGCAGCGCCGTCATCAGGCAGCCGTACGTGATGCGCTCCTGCTCCAGGCGGACGTGGTCGCCGTATCGGTTCAGCTTCAAATCCTCGAATAGCCGACGCTCAGCCTCGGACAGTCGCGGCAGTTCGCCGACAAACGGTCGCTCTTCCCGGACCCAGAGCGACCGGTGGGTGAGGAGCGTTGCTTCGTCCATCAACAGCGACTGCGCCGTCGGGAAATAGGCCCGCAGACGTGCCAACATGGCGAAGCCGTGCGTGTCGATGTCGCCCCAATAGACGAGGCAAGACCGCCTGAGCCATTCGGCCTTCGCCAGCAGGTCCAGGCTATAGCCGAGTCCGAACAGTACCACCGCCTCATCGACCGGTGGGAAGGCGAGCCCATTCACCTCGTTCTCTGTGATGAAGACGACCCGCGGATTCAGGTCGAGACGTGCGAACTCCTCCGCCGGCGTGCTGACGTCAGACAGCCCCGCGAACAAGGTTTGCCCGTCGAGAAGCCGGAAACGGACCGTCGCCGGTTTGTTGCGCAAGCCGTAGCGGCCTTCAAATGTGAAGGCGTTGCCGGGTGCCGTCTCGCTGGAGGGCGGCGACATGACGACATCCAGCAGCTCCGTGAGCAGACCCCGTCGGCCCTCTATGAACTTCGTGTCGATTTGCGGGATGTCCACCTGCCGCAGGTACAGTCCGGACCTCGGGTTCTGTCGGAACCAGGCGAGAACCGCGAGGATGCGCGTCCAGTCCGCGGCGTGCTCCAGCGCCAGCAGGGGTTTCCGCGCGAGCCACGGCAGGAGTTCGGGGAAGGCTGTTGCTGTGGCGCGCGCGAGCGCGTCGAAACGCTTAGCGTCCGCCTGCTTTCGAATCAGCTGCAGAGCGTCCGCCTCGGTCGGCACCACGATCTCCGAAGGGAGACGATTGCGACCCAGTTGACGGTGTCGTACCTCGCGCCAGACGAGATCGAAACCGAAGCCGCGCGCGGTTCGGCTGGCCGCCTCCAGAGCGCGGACCCACGTCTGGGCGTCCCCGAAGCGTGCCGCCAGCGCCGAACTATCGGGGCCCCGCACGTGCATGCGGAGCGGGAAGATCGCCTCGCCAGTCACCTTTGCGGAGAGGATACGCCCCTTGAGCCAGAGCTTGAGGACCGAGGCCTCGACGTCCTCGGCGCACATCCAAGCATGGTCGATGGTCATGCGGTGCGCAGCAGCCGTTCCTGCCGATATTCCTCGATCGATAGATTCCGCAGCATGGAGCGCTTTCCGCCCTCATTGTGGACAAACCCGACGGCCGCGACGAACGGCTCGATGGTATGGATCTTCTGCAGGGGCGTGACGATGAGGAGCTGCAGGTCCAGCTCGCGGAACAGCTCCAGACCGTAGCGCGTGGATTCGTCGGAGCCGCGACCGAAGGCTTCGTCGATCAAGACAAAGTGGAACGAGCGCGACTGTGAGGCGCCGACCTCGAGACCGAACTGGTAGGCGAGGCTCGCGGCGAGCACCGTGTACGCCAGTTTCTCCTTCTGCCCTCCCGATTTCCCGCCGGAGTCCGCATAGTGCTCGAACTCGGTGTCGTCCTCGCGCCAACGCTCAGAGGCCGAGAACACAAACCAACTGCGCACATCGGTGACCTTGCGGCTCCAGCGCTTGTCGAGTTCCGCCGACCCTTCGCGGCCCCGGAAGCGTTCGATGATCCGCTTCACTTGGAGGAACTTGGCTTCGGAGTAGTCGCCATCATCCGATCCGGTGAGGGCGCCTTCGGTGCAGGCCCGTAGGTCCTGCTGAAAGTCCCGAATTTCGATGTCGCTGTTGGGCTCGGCTTCGAGGACGATGTAGCGGCCGGGATTGTAGGCGATGCCGCGCAGGGACTGGTTGATCCGGTCGATGCGCTCGCGGATCGTCTCGCGCTCGCGGGCGAGCTGCGACTGGAAGTTCGCCACTTCGCGGATCGTGTTCTCGTTCAGCAGGGCCTTGAAGCGCGCTTCGAACCGCGGAAGATCGTCAGTCCTAAGGGCGGCCAGCATGGTTCGATATTCGCCGCTCGCCTCGATCGCAGCATCCACGTCGCGGGTCTCGAGCGGATAGGTCGCCTTGTAGGCCTGCATGGCGCTAATGATCCGATCGCGCAGGCGCGCGATCCGGCGATCCTCAGTATCGATGTGAGTCTGCAGCCAGTCGCGAAGCTCGCGCTCGCGGGCGTCGCAGTTCTCGATCGTGAGTTTATGGTCGCCCAGCGCTTCTGTCCGGAGACCATCCAGACGTGGGAAGACGACCTCCTGAAGATGTGCCGTGGCGACAGCCGCCTCCTCGCTCACGATCCTAAGCAGCTCGCCGTCCACACGACGACGTTCCTCGATCCGCGCCTGCTCGGCGATCGCGCCCTGGTGGCGCGTCGTGATCGCCTGGATCTCCTGCTCGATCTCGCTGAGCTTCGCCGTTAGGGTCTTGAGCGCGTCCGACCCCTCCTGCAGTTGCCGGCGCTCCTGCGCGAGCTTGTCGATGTTGATCGCGATAGGACGCCAGTCCAGCTCGGCGAAATCGTTGAACACCGACAACTGGCTCAGGTTGTTGAGCCTGTCGGCCAAAGCACGCCTCTTGGTCGTCAGCTGCGCAATCAGGGCCGCGATGGCGGCGGAGCGCTGTTCGAGATCGCCGATCTTCTTTGTCAGGGCCGCGATCTTGGCTTGGTTCGACCAGCCGAGGACGTAACGTGTGCGATCGTCCAGACGATGCCGATCGTCCTTCTCGTGACGTTCACCGTTGGCCTTCAACTGCCCAGTCCGCGTTAAGGCGCGCTCTTCCCGCCGGAATTGTTCCATCGTCGCGCAACAGGCGTAGTCGAAACGCCGCGAGAGCTCCGCCTCGAGCCATCCGTAGAATCCGGAGTCCGACTTGAGGGCCAGCTTCCGAACCAGCGAGAATTGATGAAGATGCGTGGTGACCGGACGCCGTTCCCGTACTCGGAAGTAGACCAGCCTGTCGCCGATATGAGTCTGATCGACCCAGTCCGCTACGTCTGCGTAAGCGTCGTCGGGCACGAGCAGGGACAGCGCGAAGCCGTGCAACACCCTCTCAGCCGCGCCTTCCCACGCGCGTTCTTCCGGCCGGACCTCGATCAACTCCCCGACGAAGGGAAGGTCAGTCTCGTCCAGGTCCAGAGCGAGGCAGAGCTCTTCTCGGATCTTCAGGGTTCGGCCCGGAATGTTGGAGCGGCGACGCCGCAGTGACTCCACTTCACCGGATAACTCCTCGTGCTCCTCCTTGAGCTTTCGGAACTCGATCTGCTTTTCGGTCAAGGCATTCTGGACGTCCGCTTCCTGCTCGTGGATGGCGGTCGTTTCGCTGTCGAGCTGCCGTCGGTTCGAGATGAAGGCGTCAACATCCTTGGCATCCGGCAGCCCGGCCGCCTTGGCAAGCTCTCCATATCGGTCCGCGCGCTTCGACCGTTCGTCGCGGGAGCGCGTCTGACGCTCGATCTCCACGCGCAGTGCTTCGATGTGGTCGCCGCCGTTTTCGCCAATGGCGCGCTTGACCTCGTCTCTTTGCGCCTCCTGATCGTTCAGCCGGGTTACAAGCCCCTGGCCACGGGCGATCGTGCGCTCCAGCTCGGCCTCTAGGTTCTCAAGCCGTGCACGCAACAGCCCGGCCTTGAGCCCGGAGAAGTACGGTCGCAGAGCGTCACGCGCGTCGCGGCGGATGACGACCTCGGCGGTCAGCTTCTCGAATTGGTCGCAGTCGTCGGCGAGCGGCCCCAGCTTTTCGATCTGGTCCTTGGCCTTCAAGACGGCTTCGTGCGCTCGGTGCAAATCCTGGAAGTGAGCGATGAGCGCGTCGATCCGGGGTTCGACGTCGAAAGGCTCAAGCATGTGCTGGCGTACGAAGTCGGTGAGGTTGCCAACGGCCTTCATGGAGACCGTTTGGTGAAAGAGGTCGAGCGCCTGATCGCTCTGAATTCCGAACCGGCGCCGAAAGGCTGCGCCATATGGCGGGAAGCTGTCGTGGACTTCCACGGAGGGCATAGACCGCAGCTGCTTCTTCAGGGCAGCGACATCGCCGCCGAAGTCTTGGAAGTGCTCGGCGATCGAGAGCGGCCGGTCGGCGACGACATAGAAGCGCGATGGCTGTCCGTGGGGTTCTCGAAACCAGAAGACCTGCGCCAAGGTGACATCCTGGTCGAACGCCTCGTTGCGGAAGCGTCCGAGGATGACAGCGTAGGTCTTGTGATCGCGAAGCCCCACCGGCTTAGCGGAATAGCCCGCGTCGCCGCGCTCGGACTTGAAATGGCCGAGGACATATGACCGGAGATCACGCTCGCGGGCCTCGGCCCCCGCCGCCTTGTTGTAGGCAATCTTCTGCGCCGGCACGAGCAGCGTCGTGACCGCGTCGACCAGGGTCGACTTGCCCGAGCCGATGTCGCCGGTCAGCAGGGTGTTCTCGCCGTTCACGTCGAGGCCCCAGACGCTGCCGTGGAACGTCCCCCAGTTCAGGACCTCGCATCTCTGCAGGCGCATGCCCGTGCGGGCGCGTTCGGGGGTAACGACGACGATGGCTGGAGCCTCGGTCATGCCTCTTCCGCCTCTCCGAGGCCTGCTCCATGCCGTCGATAAGCTTCCAGACGCTCGTTGTAATCGCTCAGCCACTGGGCATCCACGAACGCCTTCAGGATCCGCTGCACCTCATACAGCTCCTCGGTCGCGCGCATGCGGCGGAGGAACCCCATCTCCACGGCGCGGGCGATATGGCCGTCAATCCGAGTCCGCAGGCGTGCTTCATTGGTCGTGTCGGGCAGAAAGAGCCGCATCATTTCGAGGATGTCTTCCGGCCGGAGAACTAGTCGGGCATCGGCGCTGCTGGCGTCGAACTCCGCGAGCTTTTTCCGCAGTAGCGCCAATAGCAGGCTAACCCCGAAGCCGAGTTGGCGCCGCGGAACTAAGCGGGGGACGGCTTCGGCTTCCTCGGCGTCGTCGCGCTGGCGCAGATAGGCGAAGCCTTCCGCTTCATCGAGTACCAACTCCAGCCCGAGGACGCGCACGTACTCGCGGACGCGAGCCTGCAAACTAAGGACGTGCTGCCAGAGGGCGGGATCATCATCACGGTTCGTGACGCCTTTGAAGAGCGTGACCGTGACTACGGAGAACGGATCGGTGACGACCTGACTGTTCATCGCTCTAGGACACCGCTTCCATCATCTGGGCCGGGCGCTTGAAGACGACGACGGGCATGAAGGCACGGCGGGTGGCGCCGGCGTCGTCGACCCAGGAGATGGCCACGCGTCGGCCGGCGTCAATCAGGGCGTCAGCGTCGTCAGCCGCCAGACTCAGGTAGGCGATCAGCTCCGCCAAGCCCTGTTCCAGCGGTTGGGCTTCGATCAGTTCCTCCAGCGACACTTGGCTGTGGGATTGCAGAAGGCGCCGGATCGCCTGCATCAGCCGCGCTTTGTCGACGTGGGTGGTGGCGAAGAGCGCGTCCAACGCGTTCAGGTCAAATTCGTCGTCGAGAACATCCACCTCGATCTGCGTCTTCTCAGGGGGTGTGAACAGGGGGCGGTCCATCGCCAATCCGATCCGCGGCGCAGGTTCATCGAGCGGCATCAGCTCCCCGCTGGGCGCATTGGCACGGATGGCGAGGGCGTTCTGCTCAAGCTGGCGAATGAGATCCATGATGCGGCGGTTCTCGAGCCAAGCCTGGTCATCAAGGTAGCGCCGCAACTGTTCTGAAAGCCGTGCAACCGTCCTCTGCGCGACCTCGCCGGCCTCGAGCCAATCGTAGTGGATGCGCAGCAGCCTGCCGTCAGGCTCGAGCGCCTGGATAGCTTCCATCGCGAACGCGGTTTCCAGCAGCGCCGAGAGCTCCTCCTGGCGGGCCGGAGACATAAGCAGGTCCCAAAAGGCCCTGAAGCTCTTGCCCTGATCTGAGTCGGCGATGAGGTCGCGCTGGCCAAACACTTCTTCAAGCAGTCCAGCCTTGCCGCCCTCCCAGGTGGCGATGCGCTCTCGGACCTCCCGGTCAAGAATGCGGAAGTTCTGTTCCACTTCGCGGAAGTCCGACAGCAATCCGCGCGCCGTGCCGGCGATCTGCATGAAGCGTTCCCGGATCTGTGTGGCGTCGAGAACCTCCATGTGTCCTTTCTGGATGTCCCGGATTTCGCGGTCGATCTCGGCCTTCCGCTTCTGCAGCTCCGAGATGCGCACACCGGGATCGGATTGCGCCCGTTCGACGAGCTGCCTGAGCAGGTCGAACACGGTCATCATTCGGGACTCGGTTCCGACAAACTGCCGCGCTTGCAATCCCGTGAGCCACTCCAGCGCCTTTTCCGTTGCAGGTGTAATGTCGAAGGAGGGCTCGTCGACGGCCCCGGCGTAGTACTTGCGAAGCCAGCCGTGTTCGTCGGAAGCCCAGTCGTCGAGGTACCCGCTCGCGGATTTGGGAAAGGCCTCGTCGCTGGCCTGGGCCCGCAATTTATAAAGATGATCGTCCAGCTTCGAGGCGAGCTCTGACTGGAGATGGGTACGGATGTTGGGGCGGATGAACGCGTCTTGCAGGAAACTCGCAATCAGCGGCGCGTGAGCGGCCGTAAGCAGCCGCCAAGCCGGATTCATGCGCCGGAGCGCTTCAAGGGTTTGGTAGTCCATCGCGACCAATCCCGCCATACGGCTACGCCAAATGCGGTCGCAGCTGTCGCCAAGCTGCACGATAGGACGTTCTTGTATCGTTCGACAATCAGGACGCGATCATCACCGTGCAGAGGTTCTCGATCTCGCGAGATGACTTTCAGAAACGCACGAACCCGGCCCAAACGCCTTTGAACACCGGCGCATCGTTGGCCGCTACCCCCACCACCGTAGGGATACGTCCGCAAGACGCGTCCCTACGACTAGACGACAGGCCTACACAGGTCCTGCACAGCCAATTGCATCTTGAATTTCATCAATTGATTCAGTAGGATATCTGCTCCAGATCTCCCCTTGCGGGAGAAGGTGGCCTTGCGGAGCAAGGTCGGATGAGGGGTCTCTCAGACCTCGCCGGCTAGATCGGCGAAGCCAATTGGACACGAAGGACGCGAAGATCGCGAAGAAGCCGAACACCCGGGGCCGCGCCACGGGCCCTTTGTGGCCTTCGCGTCCTTCGTGTCCCTATCTCTTCCAAGAGTCGCGGCTGCGCCACCGCCAACCGGATAGGGCTATCGCCCCCCCATCCGACCCCACCCGCCCCAGATCAAAACACGAACGACCCTCTCGCAATCCGCCCCCGATTTCGCTAAATCCCCCCACATGACGCCCAAGCACATCGACTTCGAAGGCATCGAGAACTTCCGCGACTTCGGGGGTTACGCCACCGCCTGCGGCCGGGGCCTGAAGGCCGGGCGGCTGTTCCGGTCCGCCAACCACGCCTACGCCACCGACGAGGACCTCGCCAAGCTGCGCGACCTGGGCGTGGAGGTGATCGTCGACCTGCGGCGTCGGCGAGAGCGGGAGCGGGAGGTGTCGCGGCGCTGGGACGGGTTCTCCGGCACGGTGATCGAGAACGACATCGAGGGCACCTATGCCGACTGGCAGGAGGCCATGGCCCAGGCCGACAGCATCGACGCGGCCTGGTTCTACAATGACAGCCTGACCTATTACCGCCGCGCGCCGCACGAGCCGCGCCACGTCGACCTGTACGCGCGCTATTTCCAGGCCCTGGCCGAGACCGACGGGGCGCTGGTCGTCCACTGCGCGGCGGGCAAGGACCGCACGGGGCTGATCTGCGCCTTCACCCACCACATCGCCGGCGTGCATCGCGACGACACCCTGGCCGACTACCTCGCCACCAATGACGAGGCGCGGATGGCGCGGAAGACCGGCTTCCTGGGGCCGTGGCTCAAGGACCTCACCGGACACACGGTGGACAACACGGCCCTGCGCCGGGCGGTCAGCGTCGACGAGGCCTATCTGGCCGAGGCGCTGAAGGTGATCGACGAGACCCACGGTTCGGTGGACCGCTACCTGGAAGAGGTGCTGGGGGTCGACGCCGCGCTGCGCGCCCGGATCGAGGCGCGGATCCTGGGTTAGGCTCGCAAGCAGGAGTCAAAGTCCCCTCAGTCACCCGCGGTGACGGCTCCCCGCGAGAGGAAGCAACTTGAGGCGGCGAAGCCGGTGGACACAAAGGACGCGAAGACCGCCGCGCTTCTCTTCGCGTCCTTCGCGTCCTTTGTGTCCGCCTCTTCCGGGGATTTCGGCTTCGCCGATTAAGATCCTCACCAGCGGGCGGGCTGACAGCGGGCGCGCCATCGCCTAATCGTCCCCGCAACAAGAAGGGGACCATCATGCAGAGCTTCCAGCCGCCGCGGCGCATCCTGATGGGCCCGGGCCCCTCCGACGTCAGCCCCCGCGTGCTGGCGGCGCTGGGCCGGCCGACCATCGGCCACCTGGACCCGGCGTTCCAGGACCTGATGGAGGAGATCAAGGAGGCGCTGTCGCGGCTGTTCAACGCGCCCGGCTATGCCTGCGTGCCGCTGCCGGCGCCAGGAACGGCGGGGATGGAAGCGGCGATCATGAACCTGCTGGAGCCGGGCGACCGGGCGGTGATCGCCGTCAACGGCGCTTTCGGCGGCCGCATGGTCGACATGGCCGACCGGGCCGGGGCCGAGGTGGTCAAGGTCGAGTTCGAATGGGGCAAGCCGGTGGATCCGGCGGCGGTGGAAGAGGCGCTGAAGGCGGCGGGGAAGGTGAAGGTCCTGGCCTTCGTCCACGCCGAGACCTCCACCGGGGCGCGGTCGGACCCCGCCAGCCTCTGCGCCCTGGCGCGGAAATACGGGGCGCTCTCCATCGTCGACTGCGTGACCTCGCTGGGCGGGATCGTGGTGGACGCTGCGGCCTGGGACGCCGACGTGATCTATTCGGGCACCCAGAAGTGCCTGTCGGCGCCTCCGGGGCTGTCGCCGATTTGCCTGTCGCCGCGGGCCCAGGCGGCGATCGCGGCGCGGACCACCAAGGTCCGCAACTGGCTCTGCGACTTCAACCTGCTGATGAGCTACTGGGGCGGCGAGGGCGGCCGGACCTATCACCACACGGCCCCGATCAACGCGCTTTACGGCCTGCACGAGAGCCTGGTGGCCCTGTTCGAGGAGGGTCAGCAGGCGGTGCTGGTCCGCCACGCCCGCACCCACGAGGCGCTGGCCGCCGGGATCGAGGCGGCGGGGCTGAAATACCTGGTCGATGAGCCGCACCGGCTGCCGCAGCTCAATGCGGTGATCGTGCCGGATGGGGTCGATGAGGCGGCGGTGCGGGCCTATGTGCTGGCCAAGTGGGACCTGGAGCTGGGGGCAGGGCTGGGTCCGCTCAAGGGCAAGGTCTGGCGCATCGGCCTGATGGGCGCCTCGGCGACGCCCTGGCACGTGCGGCTGTGCTTGACGGCGCTGTGCGAGGCCCTGGCGGCGCAAGGCTTCGCGGCCGACGCCAAGGCGGCGCTCGCGGCGGCGGACAAGAGGCTGGGCTAGAGCGTCGGGGGCGGCGCAGCCGCGACGTCCAAAAGGCAGGAACCACGAACCTCACGAACGACACGAACGGTCGGCTTCACGGCCTGTCGAGTTCGGCTCTGTTCGTGTCGTTCGTGAGGTTCGTGGTTCAATTTGGCTTCGCCACTCCAACCCGCGAGGTCTGAGAGACCCCTCATCCGACCTTGCTCCGCAAGGCCACCTTCTCCCGCAAGGAAGGGGAGAAGGACGGCGTTCGCCAATCTCATGTCGGGTGAGCGGTACTTTCCGACTCCCCATCGCGCGTCGAATGCGTACCTTGCCTTCGAACGCCGCCGGGACGAGCGGTCGAGGGGAACGTCATGA
Source organism: Phenylobacterium sp. (assembly GCF_030697925.1). Classification (GTDB taxonomy): domain Bacteria; phylum Pseudomonadota; class Alphaproteobacteria; order Caulobacterales; family Caulobacteraceae; genus Phenylobacterium. The sequence goes on from NZ_JAUYOJ010000215.1 coordinate 89,986, forward strand.
CCACCGTCGTCGAAGCCAGCGGACCCGGATCCATCGCCGACATCCCGATCGAGGCCGAGCTAATGGGGGACGGCAAGCTGTCGCGGGGGGCGGCGGCTTGGGCGGTCTTCGAGGGGGCGCGGATCCCCTATGTGATCCTCATCACCATCTACATCTTCATGCCCTATGTGGCCGCCGTCATGGTCGGCGACCCGGTGCGGGGTCAGGAGATCATCTCGCGGTGGAGCCAGTATTCCGGCTGGTTCATCATGGCCACGGCGCCGTTCCTGGGCGCCTCGATCGACAAGCTGGGGCGGCGCAAGACCTGGCTGGCGCTCATCACCGTGCTGATGATCCCGATGATGTGGGCGCTGTGGTGGGCCAAGCCCGACGGCTCGGGGATGTCGGTGCTCACCGTCATGATCCTGACCACCCTGGTCGGCGTGCTCTATACCTACTCCGAGGTGCTGCATAACTCGCTGCTGGTGCGCGCGGCGGGGATATCGGCGGCGCACAAGGCGTCCGGGTTGGCGCTCGCGCTGGGCAACGCCTTCGCCCTGCTGACCCTGGGATTCACGGCCTGGGCCTTCGCCCTGCCGGGCAGCGGCCTGCCCTTCGTGCCGGAGAAGCCGCTATTCGGGCTCGATCCGCTGCTGCATGAGCCCGAGCGGATCGTCGGGCCGATGGCGGCGATCACCTTCATGATCGGGGCGATCCCGCTCTTCCTATTCACCCCCGACGCCAAGCCGACCGGGGTTCCGGTCCTGCGCGCCCTGGGGCAGGGGGCCGTGGACCTCTGGCGGATGGTCTCCGGCATGAAGCATTACAAGGACGCGGCGATCTTCCTGATCAGCCGGATGTTCTATGTCGACGGCATGACCGCCATCCTGATCTATGGCGGCATCTACGCCAGCGGGGTGATGGGCTGGGGCGCGCTGGAGATGCTGATGTAC
>NZ_JAUYOJ010000216.1 GCF_030697925.1 Phenylobacterium sp.
GTGGAGGATCTGAGCGCGCGTATGCCGTCGCGCATCGCAGGGCGCGAGGACAAAAGAAAACGCCCGCCGGAAGGAGCGGCGGGCGTTCGGGTCTCTGGCGAGGGTGGAGGCGGGGGTCTAGGCCGCGACCTGGCCCTCTTGCGGGTCGCGCAGCACGTAGCCGCGGCCCCAGACGGTTTCGATGTGGTGCTTGCCGTCGGCGGCCGCGGCCAGCTTCTTGCGCAGCTTGCAGATGAACACGTCGATGATCTTCAGCTCGGGTTCGTCCATGCCGCCATAGAGGTGGTTCAGGAACATTTCCTTGGTGAGCGTGGTGCCCTTGCGGAGCGAGAGCAGCTCCAGCATCTGGTATTCCTTGCCGGTCAGGTGGACCCGGCTGTTGTTCACTTCGACGGTCTTGGCGTCGAGGTTGACGGTGATGTCGCCGGTCTTGATGACCGATTGGGCGTGGCCCTTGGAGCGACGGACCACCGCATGGATTCGGGCGACCAGCTCATCCTTGTGGAAGGGCTTGGTCATGTAGTCGTCGCCGCCGGCGCCGAAGGTCTTCACCTTGGTGTCGATCTCGGCGGTGCCGGACAGGATCATGATGGGGGTGTTGATCTTCGCCACCCGCAGGGTGCGCAGCACGTCCATGCCGCTCATGTCGGGCAGGTTCAGGTCGAGCAGGATCAGGTCGTAGTCGTAGATCTTTCCGAGATCCACGCCCTCTTCACCCAAATCCGTCGTGTAAACATTGAAACCTTCGGACTTGAGCATCAGCTCGATGCTCTGCGCCGTGGCGCTGTCGTCCTCAATCAATAGTACGCGCATCTGTTCCTCCTCGAACGGTAGCGCTAGTTTCCCTGGGAATCTGGGAATCCGCCTCGACCCTCGCCGTTAACTTGCCAGCGAGTTAATTTAAGACCGGTTAATAGTGAAAGGCCTCTGCCAGAATCGTTAACTCGTTTTGGGAATCGCCAGCAAGGGCGGGTGTTGGACAGGGAGTCGCAGGGGCGTTGAATCTTTTGTGATTAGACATCGTTAACGAATGAGCCGTGCGGCCAAGCTTGCGATTTTAACGCACCCGCCGGGTTGCGCCGGCCGGTCGCGGTCGAATCTTCATCACGGGTTAACGGCGTTGGGCGGAATCTGGACTTGCTCAACTCCGCCCTGGGATTCCAGCCTTTGCGTAGCCTCGTCGCCGCCGTCGAGCGGATCGATCCCCTGACCGTCTCCGGCCGCGTCGCGGCCGTGAACGGCTTGCTGATCGAGGCCCGCGGCGGATTGACCCGGCTGGCCGTGGGCGCCCGCGCCGAGATCGAACGCCGCGCCGACAAGCCGCTGGCCGCCGAGGTGGTGGGCTTCCGCGAAACCCGCGCCCTGCTGATGCCCTTCGGTCCCGTGGAGGGGGTGGCGCCGGGCGCCGAGATCCGCATCGAGCCCATGGGTTCGGCCGTGCGGCCGACCACCGCCTGGCTTGGCCGCATCATCGACGCCTTCGGCGAACCCATCGACGGCAAGGGCCCCCTGCCGCAGGGCATCGTGCCCTACGCCCTACGCGCCGCGCCGCCGGCCGCCCACGCGCGCGGCCGGGTGGGCGCGCGCCTGGACCTGGGCGTGCGCTCCATGAATGTCTTCACCACCTGCTGCCGTGGCCAGCGCCTGGGCGTGTTCGCCGGCTCCGGGGTCGGCAAGTCGGTGCTGCTGTCCATGCTGGCCAAGGAGGCCGACTGCGACGCCGTCGTCGTGGGGCTGATCGGCGAGCGGGGCCGCGAGGTCCGCGAGTTCATTGAGGAGACTCTGGGCGAGGAGGGCCTGAAGCGCGCCATCGTGGTGGTCGCCACCTCCGACGAGCCGGCGCTGAAGCGCCGCCAGGCCGCCTATATGACGCTGGCCATCGCCGAGTTCCTGCGCGACCAGGACCTGGAGGTCCTCTGCCTGATGGACTCGGTCACCCGCTTCGCCATGGCCCAGCGCGAGATCGGCCTGGCCGCCGGCGAGCCCCCGACCACCAAGGGCTACACGCCCACCGTCTTCACCGAGCTGCCCAAGCTGCTGGAGCGGGCGGGGCCCGGACCGGTGCGCCCCGACGGCACCACGGCCGCGCCGATCACCGGCCTCTTCACCGTGCTGGTGGACGGGGACGACCACAACGAGCCAATCGCCGACGCCGTGCGCGGTATCCTGGACGGCCACATCGTCATGGAGCGGGCCATCGCCGAGCGCGGCCGCTTTCCGGCGATCAACGTGCTGAAGTCGATCAGCCGGACCATGCCGGGCTGTCACGCGCCGAACGAGCGCGAGATCGTCAAGCTGGCCCGCCAGTCGCTCTCGGCCTACGCCAACATGGAGGAGCTGATCCGCATCGGCGCCTACCGCGCGGGGGCCGATCCGCAGGTGGACCGCGCCATCCAGCTAAACCCGGCGCTGGAAGCCTTCCTGGCCCAGGACAAGGACGAGAGCTCGACCATCGACGAGAGCTTCGAGGCCCTGTCGCAGATCCTGATGAGTGAAGCGACATGAGCTGGGCCAAATCCCTGATCAAGCTTTCGACCTATGAGGTCGAGGTGCTGCAGAAGCGCCTGGCGGAGATCGCCGACCGGCGCCTGCAGGCGGAGATGAAGCTGGTCCTGCTGGAGGCCGAGGGCGAGGCCGAGGCCGAGAAGGGTCGGCAGGACGCCGAGCATGGCTGGTACCAGCTGGGCTTCCTGGAGGGGCTGCGCACCCGCAAGGCGCTGGCCCAGGCCGAGATCGACCGCATCGCCGTCGAGGAGGAGGGGGCCCGCGACGCGCTGGCGCTCGCCTTCGAGGAACAGAAGAAATACGAGCAGGTGGCCGAGCGCATGCGCCTGGCCGACCTCAAGGAACGCGCCCGGCTGGAAACCGCCGCCATGGACGAGCTCGGCCTGCGCCGGGCCGCGGCAGGCGGGCGGTGACCCTGGATCGGCGGATCGTGCTGGGAGGCGGGCTGGCGCTCGCCGCCTGCGACCGCCGCGCCGACGCCCAGACGCCGGTGTCCATCCCGCCCCTGCGCAGCGCCGCGGCCTTCCCGGTGGGGGTCTGCGTGCAGGAGGAGCAACTGGGCGATCCCAGCCTCGTGCCGCTGATCGCCGCCCAGATCTCCCAGGTGACGCCGGAGTGGGAGATGAAGATGGAGTACATCGTCAAGGACGACGGCTCCTTCCGCTTCGAGGCGCCCGACCGCATCGCCGCCTTCGCCAGGGCAAACGGCATGCGGCTCTTCGGCCATACGCTCATCTGGTACGCCCAGGTCCCCGGCGCCTTCGAACGGCTGGAGGGCAAGCGGATCAAGTTCGGCGACGCCTATCGGAACTACATCCTGGCCGTGGCCGGGCGCTATCACGGCCAGGCGGTGGGCTGGGACGTGGTCAACGAGGCGGTGGCCGAGGACGGGAACGGCTGGCGCGACAGCCTGTGGTCCCAGAAGCTGGGCAAGCTTCAGCACATGGTGCTGGCCTTCCAGCACGCCCGCGAGGCCGACCCCGACGCGGTGCTGTTCCTCAACGACTACAATCTCGAGAACATCCCCAGGAAGCGCGCGACCTTCATGAAACTGGTCGAGGCCCTGCTGAAGGCCGGCGCCCCGATCGGCGGGGTGGGAACCCAGACCCACCTGGCCGCCGACCTCGCGCCCGGAGAGATCACCAAGGCGCTAAAGGACCTGGCGAGCCTGGGCCTCATGGTCCACGTCTCGGAGATGGACGTGTCGCTCACCCGATCGCGAGGGGTGCTGAAGGACCGGAGCAAGCTGCTGGCCGGACAGTCGCGGGTCTATGCCGAGGCGGCGGAAGCCTTTTCCAGCCTGCCGGCGGCCCAGCGCTTCGCCTTCACCCACTGGGGGCTGCGCGACAAGGATTCGTGGCTGAAGCGGGAAAACCCGGCCGACGCGCCGCTCTTGTTCGACGACGCGGGCCGGCCCAAGGCCGCCGCGGCCGCCTGGATCGGCGGGCTCAGGGCCTAGGGGTGCGGGCCTGTTCGGCGTCGGTGGCCTGGCGGATGGCGTGCAGGTCGTCGCTGAGACGGAACAGGGCCACATAGAGCTCGCAGAACGAACGCCACAGCAGCACCAGGGCGGCCACCACCAAGAGGCCGGCCACCAGGACCGGAACCGCCAGGATCACGCCGATCCAGCTTTCCTCGCGCAGAGCCACGCCGACCGCGGCGCCCACCATACCGAACGCCACCAGGGCGATCACCCCCAGGCCCGACCAGTAGATCAGGTGGATGACCTGGTTGGTCATCAGCTTCTCGAAGGTCAGCAGGTCCCAGAAGATGGTCCCGCCCGGGCCGTTCCGGTTCTTGAAAGCAGGTGGCCGCATTCGTCATCCAACGCTCGGCGACGGACAATCGTCACCCTGGGGCCAAACCGCTACCAGCCGCCAAGCCGGCCTGCAACGGGGCAGACGTCGCGGGCGACCTGACATTTGTCGCCCAATGCGTGTTAGCCTCCGCCCCATGGGAGAGGAAACAAGAACCATAGACATCGCCGACTGGCGCCTGGAACCCATCTCCGGCGCGGATCGCGAGCTCGTCGAACAGATCAGCCTGCCGCCGGAGCAGGAAGAGTTCGCAGGCTCGCTCGACGAGGTGTTCGGCCGGCTGAACGAGCCCGACGCGGTGGGCCTGGAGCAGGGCTTCGCCGTGATCGCGCCCGACGACCGGGGGGTGGTGGGCTTCTTCGTGCTGCGCGAGGGCCTGCGCCGCCCGCCCTGGGCGCCGCCCGGCACGGTCAGCCTGCACAGCTTCCGGGTCCGGCCGGGCATGCAGGGCCAAGGGGTCGGGCGACGCTGCATCGCCCTGCTGGAGGATTGGTTCGCCCGCGAGCGGCCGATCCAGCCAAAGCTGATGCTGGCGGTGAACGCCCGCAATGAGGGCGCTATCGCCGCCTATCAGAAGATCGGCTTCGTCGACACCGGGCAGCGGCACGAGGAGGGCGCCGGCGCCCAGTTCATCTTCGTCAAGCCGATGGCCTAGATCGAGCCCACCGTCTTCAGCCGCGCCTTGGGGTGGATCTCGTTCTGGCTGAGCACCGGGGTCTGGCCGCGGAAGCGCTCGATGATCGAGCGGACATAGGGCCGGATCTGCGGGCTGGTCAGCAGCACCGCGCTCTCGCCGGCGAGCGCCGCGCGCTCGAAGCTCTCGCGGACCCCGCGGATGAAGTCCTGCAGGCGTGAGGGGGCCAGCGCCAGCTGCTTCTCGTCGCCGGTCCCGATCAGGGCGTCGGCGAAGGCGTTCTCCCACTCCGCCGACATGGTGATGATCGGCAGGGCGCCGTCGTCGCCGCGGTGGGCGAAGGAGATCTGGCGGGCCAGGCGCGAACGGACCTGCTCCACCAGAAGCACGATCGACTGGGTGTGCGGGGCGGCCTCGCCGACCCCTTCCAGGATGGCCGGCAAGTCGCGGATGGAGACCCGCTCGCGCAGCAGCGCCTGCAGGACACGCTGCAGGGTGGTGGCGGTGACCACGCTGGGGATCAGATCCTCGACCAGCTTCTTCTGTTCGCCCGGCAGGTCCTTCAGCAGCTTCTGCACCTCAGCATAGGAGAGCAGGTCAGGCATGTTCTCCTTGAGGATCTCCGTCAGGTGGGTGGTCAGCACCGTGGCCGGGTCGACGATGGTGTAGCCGCGGAAGGTGGCCTCCTCGCGCAGGTTGTCGTCGATCCAGGTGGCGGGCAGGCCGAAGGCCGGCTCGCGCATGTGCTCGCCCGGCAGCTCCACCTGGCCGCCGGAGGGGTCCATCGCCATGAGAGCGCCCAGGCGCACCTCGCCCTGGCCGCCCTCCATCTCCTTGATGCGGATCATGTAGCCCTGGGACGGCAGCCGCATGTTGTCGAGGATGCGCACCGCCGGCATGACGAAGCCGAAGTCGGCGGCCAGGGTTCGGCGTAGGGCCTTGATCTGGTCGGTGAGCCGGCGGCCCTCCATGTCGTTGATCAGCGGCAGCAGGCCGTAGCCCAGCTCGATCTTGATCTCGTCGATGGCCAGGGACTGGCTGATCGGCTCGTCCTCCGGCGCGACCGGGGCGGTGGTCGGCACCAGCTCGACGGCGTTGTAGGCCGCCTCCTGGGCGTCCTGCGACCGGCGCCAGGAGAGGAAACCCGCCCCGGCCGCCAGCGCCGCGAACGGGATGATCGGCATGCCGGGGATGAAGGCGATGACGCCGGCCGAGGCGGCGACCATGCCGAGCGCGATGGGGTTCATGGCCAACTGGGTGACCAGGGCCTTGTCGGCGGAACCGTCGACGCCCGCCTTGGAGACCAGGAAGCCCGCGGCGATCGAGATGATCAGGGCGGGGATCTGGCTGACCAGGCCGTCGCCGATGGTCATCAGGGTGTAGGTGGCCGCGGCCTGGCCGAGCGGCACCTTGTGCTGCACCACCCCGATCAGGATGCCGCCAATGATGTTGATGGCCACGATGATCAGGCCGGCGACAGCGTCGCCGCGCACGAACTTCGAGGCGCCGTCCATGGCGCCGAAGAAGGTCGATTCCTGCTCCAGCTCCTTGCGGCGGGTCTTGGCTTCGTCTTCCTCGATCAGCCCCGCCGACAGGTCGGCGTCGATGGCCATCTGCTTGCCGGGCATGGAGTCGAGGGTGAAGCGGGCGGCGACCTCGGCGATCCGGCCCGAACCCTTGGTGATGACCACGAAGTTCACGATCACCAGGATGGCGAAGACGATCACCCCGATGACGAAGTTGCCGCCCATCATCAGGTTGCCGAAGCCCTCGATGATCTTGCCGGCCCCGTGGGCGCCCTCGTGGCCGTGGCCGAGGATCAACCGGGTCGAGGCGATATTCAGCCCCAGCCGGTAGAGGGTGGTGACCAGCAGCACCGTCGGGAAGGCGGTGAACTCCAGCGGCCGCTTGATGAGCAGCGAGGTCATCAGGATCAGCACCGAGGTGGTGATCGAGATGGCCAGCAGCATATCCAGCATGAACGGCGGGATCGGCAGGATCAGCAGGATGACGATGCCGATGACGCCGATGGCCATCGCCACCTCGCCCTTCATCAGCCAGCCCAGCATTTGGCGCGGGGAGGGCCGTTCGGCGACGTATGATCCTGCGTTGGCCATCGGTTAGGCCGCGCTTTGGCCCATCTGCGGGGCGGGCACGGAGACGCCCGCCTCGGTGTACTCCTTCAGCTTGTTACGCAGGGTGCGGATCGAGATCCCCAGGATGTTGGCCGCGTGGGTGCGGTTGCCCAGGCAATGGCTGAGGGTGTCGATGATGAGCACCTGCTCCATCTGGGCCACGGTCTGGCCGACGAAGGAGCGGGTGACCGCCTCGGCGGCCACCGCGGCGTGGGAAGCCGCCCGGCTGGCCATGTCCGGCGGGGCCAGGGGCTGGCCGTCGGGCAGGCGGATGGCGGACTCCTCGATCTCCGGACCCGACGCCATCAGCACCGCGCGGTGCATGGCGTTCTCCAACTCGCGCACGTTGCCGGGCCAGCGATGGCCGGCCAGACGGCGCTTGGCCTCGGCCGAGAGCGGCCGCTCGGGGGCGGCGTTGGCCTTGGCGTACTTCTTCACGAAGAATTCGGCCAGGGCGACCACGTCGCCGGGCCGCTCGCGCAGGGGCGGCAGGCGCAGGTTCACGACGTTCAGGCGATAGAGCAGGTCTTCCCGGAACGTCCCGTCCTTCACGGCCTGGGCCAGGTCGCGGTTGGACGTGGCCAGGATGCGGATGTCGACCTTGACCGGCCGTGAGCCGCCCACCCGATCGATCTCGCGTTCCTGGATGGCGCGCAGCAACTTGGCCTGCAGGCGCGCGTCCATCTCCGAGATTTCGTCCAGCAGCAGGGTCCCCCCCGAGGCCTCCTCGAACTTGCCGATCCGGCGGGCCACGGCGCCGGTGAAGGCGCCCTTCTCGTGGCCGAAGAGTTCGCTCTCCAGGAGGTTCTCGGGGATGGCGGCGCAGTTGACCGAGATGAACGGCCGGCTGGCGCGCCGGGACTTCTGGTGGACGTAACGGGCGACGACTTCCTTACCCGACCCGCTCTCGCCGGTGATCAGGATGGAGGCCTCGGACGGGGCGACCTGGTCGGCGACCGCGAGGATGGCGGTCATGGCCGGATCGCGGACGATCATCGGCTTGTCGTCGTCGGAGACCGCGGCCAGGACGGCGGCGATCATCTCGGCGTCCGGCGGCAGGGGGATGAACTCCTTGGCGCCCGCACGGATCGCGTCGCCGGCCTTCTTGGCGTCGGCGTCGACACCGCAGGCCACCACCGGCACCCGGATGCGCTCGGCCTCGTTGGCCTCGATCAGGGCGGCGATGTCGAGTTCGTAGTCGACCAGCAGCAGGTCGGCGCCCTGACCGGCGCGCAGGGCGTGGGTGGCCGCGGCGATGGTCTCGACGTGACTCACCTTGGCGCCCGCCGACATCGCCATCTTCACGGCGGTGGAGAGCTGTCCGTTCAATTTACCGACGACCAGAAGCCGCATACTCGTATCTCCCTTCGACGCTCAGGCTTCAGGCCTGGGAGTCGCCGTCCTTGATGATTTCCGTCATGGTCACGCCCAGGCGGTCGTCGACGATGACGACCTCGCCCCGGGCGACCAGGCGGTTGTTGACGTAGATGTCGATGGCCTCGCCGACCTTGCGGTCCAGGTCGAGCACGCTGCCGGACTGCAGTTGGAGGAGCTGGGCCACCGACATGCTGGCGCGGCCGAGCACCGCGGAGATCGAGACCGGGACGTCGTAGACGGCCTGCAGGTCGGTGCCGGTCTTCTCCTCCATCTCGATGGCCATCTCGGCCATCGGGGTTTCGGAAGGTGCGAATTCGTCGAGCTTGAGTTCGGTGTCGGACATGGCTGTCAGCTCTCGCTTCCGGGAATGAGGGGTTCGGCGTGCAGGCCTTCGGCCGCAAGCGCCGCGTCGAGGGCGGCGGCCACGCGGGCGGCGGCGGCGGCGGGGTCGAACGCCGCCGCGCCGTCGCCGAAATCAAGGGTGAAGGCGGCCGGCGCCATGCCGGGCGTCGAGCGCACCTGGATCGCGCCGCCGTAGCCGATGGCCTGAGCGGCCTCTTCGAGCACGGCCTGGAGGGTCTTGGCCAGGTCGGGGGCGGCGGCGACCATCAGGCGCGGCGCGGCCTCGATCTCGCGGGCGAGGTTCTCCATGGCGGCCCGGATCGGGGCCTCCGGGAACTTGGCGAGCGCCGCGTCGGCGATGGCCTTGCCGCAGGCCATAGCCAGCTCGGCCGAGCCCACCCGGTGGTCGTGGGCCACGCCCGCCAGCTTGGGGAAGGCGGCGACGACGGAGGCGGCGACGCTGGAGAGCGCCTGGGCCTGGAGGGCGGCCATGGAAGCCAGCGCCTGCGTCTCGCCTTCGCTAAAGGCGCTGGCGCGGACCTGTTCGACCTCTTCGATGGTGAATAGGCGCTTGGGCCGCGGCGGGGCGTAGGCGACGTCGCCCGCGCCGTCGAACACGGTGTCGAAGCCGAACCTCTGGTGGGGTGCGTCGGCCATCAGTAGATCAACTCATCGTCGCCGCCGGAGCCGGCCAGCATGATCTCGCCCTTGGCGGCGAGGTCTTTGGCGACCTGGACCATGGCCATCTGGGCCTGGTCGACGTCGCGCAGGCGCACGGGGCCCATGCTCTCCATGTCCTCGCGCATGATCTTGGCGGCCCGTTCGGACATGTTGGAGAAGAACATCTCGCGCAGGCCGTCCGAGGCGCCCTTGAGCGCCAGGGCCAGCTGGTCCTTCTCGCAACCGCGCAGCAGGGTCTGGACCCCGCCGGGATCGAGCTTGCTGAGGTCCTCGAAGACGAACATCAGGGCGCGGATGCGCTCGGCGCTCTCGCGGTTGCGTTCCTCCAGGGCGGCGATGAAGCGCGCCTCGGTCTGGCGGTCGAAGGCGTTGAAGATGTCGGCCATCATCTCGTGGCTGTCGCGCTTGGAGGTGCGCGCCAGGTTCGACATGAACTCGGTCCGCAGGGTCTGTTCGATCTTGTCCAGGATCTCGCGCTGCACCGGCTCCATGCGCAGCATGCGGGTGACGCATTCCAGCGCGAAGTCCTCGGGCAGGGCGGCCAGCACGCGGGCGGCGTGCTCCGACTTCACCTTGCTCAGCACCACGGCGACGGTCTGGGGGTACTCGTTCTTCAGGTAGTTGGCGAGCACGGCCTCGTTCACGTTGCCGAGCTTGTCCCACATGGTGCGGCCCGCTGGACCGCGGATCTCCTCCATGAGGGTGTCGACCTTGTCCGCCGGCAGGAAGGCGGCCAGCAGGCGCTGGGTCTGTTCGAACGACCCCATGATCGCCCCGGCGCCCGACATGCCGGAGATGAAGTCCACCAGGAGCTGTTCGACCACCGAGGCCGAGACGTTCCCGAGGCCCGCCATGGCCTGGGAAATCTCCTTGATCTCCTCCTCGTCGAGCTGTTGCCAGATCGTGCCGTGATCCTCGCCGAGGGCGAGCAGGATCACCGCGGCCTTTTCGGGGCCGCTCAGCCGGGCTGGATCGCTGATGGTTTTGAGCCGGGCGTTCATGTGGTCTCATGCAGCCAGGTGCGCAGGAGCGAGACCGACTCCTCCGGATGGTTGTCGACGAACTCGGCGACCCGCTTGACCGAGGACGCCTTCACCTGGCCCTCGATGCGGGCGATGTCGATGCGCTGCTCCAACTCGTTGCCGGGGCCGGGCAGGGCCAGGGGCTGGCCGGTGTTGGGATCGACCTGGACCTGCATCTGCTGGCCGTCATTGGTGGTCACCACCCGGGTCATGCCCGGGCCGGCCGCGGTCAGGTGGGACAGGGAGCGGCCGCCGCCACCGCCCCCGCCGCTGTTACGCAACAGCGGGCGGACCACGAACAGCATCATCAGGATGGCGACGAGGGCCAGGATCGCCAGCTCCACGGCGCGCATGATGTCGTTCTTGTCGAAGCCCATCAGCGGATTGGCCGCCTCGGTGCCGCCGGCGTCGGCGACGGTGGGGAAGCGGACATTGACGACGGTGACCTGGTCGCCGCGGTCGGCGTTGTAGCCGACGGCGGTGCGGACCAGCTGCTCGATGCGGGCCATTTCCTGGGCCGAGCGCGGGGTGTAGGCGCCGGGCTTGCCATCGGCGCCGGGCGCGGTCGCGCCGTCGATGGCCACGGCGACCGACAGGCGCTTCACCTGGCCGGGCTCGTTGACTTCGGTCCGCGTGGTCTTGGAGATCTCGTAATTGGTGGTGGAGGTCGTGGTGGCGCTGGTGGAGCCCGTGAGGCCCTCATCATTGGCGCCGGCGCCGCTGGGGATGTTGGCGCTGGCCGAGACGCCGCCGTTGGCGTCGGCCGCGTTCTCCTTGGCGCTCTCCTCGTTGGTCGATTCCGAACGGATCACCTGGCCGTCAGGATCGAAGGTCTCCTGCTGGACGGTGACCCGGGCGAGATCGAGATCGGCGGTGACGTTGACCCTGGCCTTGCCGGAACCGACCACGCCCTCGACCAGGCCCTTGACGGTCTTGGCGATGCGCTGCTCGACCTCGCTGCGGCGGCCGTCGGCGGCCTGGCCGGCGAAGCCGTCCTCGCCCGCCGAGAGCTGTTTGGCGTGCTGGTCGACCACGGTGACGCGGCCGGGCTTCAGGTTCGGCACGGCGCTGGCGATCAGGTTCTGGATGGCCTGGACCTGGTCTTGGCTGGGCTCGCGCCCGCCCACGCCCAGGGTGACCGAGGCGGAGGGCTGCTCGGCCTCCTCCTCGAAGAGCTGGCGCTTGGGCAGGACCAGGTGGACGCGGGCCGAGGCTACGCCGTCCAGGCTCTGGATGGTGCGGGCCAGTTCCCCTTCCAGGGCGCGCTGGCGGTTGAGCTGCTGGACGAAGTCCGTCTGGCCCATGGTGTTGCCGCCGTCGAAGATCTCGTAGCCCACTGAGCCGGAGGTCGGCAGGCCCTTGCCTGACAGCATCAGGCGCGTCGCGGCGACCTCGTCGCGCGGCACCATGATGGTGGAGCCGTCGCCCTTGACCTCATACTTCACGCCGCCCTGGTCGAGGGCCGCAGTGATCGAGCCGGCTTCCTTCAGGTCGAGGTTCGAATAGAGCAGCGCCTTGGGTTCGCCCAATCCCATGGTCAGGGCGAACAGCGCCGCGGCGACGCCCGCTCCGATCCCCAGGATGGCCGCCAGCCGTCCGATTCCGAACTTCTGCAGGGCGGCGACGAAGCTATTCAACGCGGGCGTCCTTCCCGAGATACGCGGGACGAACGCTGAAAGCCGCCCGCCGCTAGGCAGGATTTACCCAGTGCTTGGTAAACGCCGCGTTTAAGGTCGTGGTGAAGGCTGCGGCAAATCGTACTGAATTTATTCAGTAACCTTTATTTTCGCCTCGGGCGGCGCGGGCCGGCGTTCATGAATTCCGGCCCGTGGGCGCGAATCAGCCGCTCCAGGGGCTGAGGACGCCCCAGAACCACAGCACCACGGCGAAGGCCGAATAGAGCAGCACCGTCACCGAGAAGGCGAGCTTGCGCAGCGGTGTCCAGGAATCCACCCGCCGGCCGCCGCGCCAGATGGCCGGCAGCAGGAGCAGGGTCGCCAGGGTCAGCGCCGCGGCCACCAGGGCGCAGGCCGAGGCGATGAACAGCAGCGGTCCTGGCCAGCCGTACATCACATTGGCGATGTCGCCGGTGCGCGAGAGCCAGAGGCCGAACAGGATCAGCATGGTCAGCCACAGGGCGGCCTGGATGTTCTGGATCAGGCTGGCGCGGCTCTGCACCGGGGTCTCGCGGAACTCCCGGCGATTGCGCAGGAAGATGCCGGCCAGGGTCGCGGCCGCCGCGACGCCCGTGAGGATCGCCAGGGTCATCGCCGGGGAGGGATTTTTCCAGAAACCCGCCCGCTCGAAGGTCTGGCCGCCATCGCTGGTCTGGAAGCTCTGCACCCTGCCGCCGGACATCGAAAAGGCCAGCCGGTTCGCACCGCTCGTGGAGACGAAGCGGCCCTCGGCCAGATCGCCGTCCGGAACCCAGGTGCGCGCGCCATTGAAGCCGGAGGTCACCAGCCGTCCCCTGTTGTCGACCTTGACGGTCATGCCGGTGGTCACCAGGCCGACGATGGACTCAAGGCCGCGATAGGCCCGGCGTGTGCCGACGAAGTAGCCCTCGAAGTCCCGCGCGCGATCCTTCAGCGCTTCGGACCCCGGGCGCGGATAGACCTGTGGCGGGGCGTAGAACTGGCCGACCACCTGGTCGGCGAGCCCGTGGGCGAGGTCGCCGCCGGTGTCGGTGTTGGTGCTGACGAAGACGCCGAGCCGGAGGTGCGGGATCACCACCATGTTCGAGTGGAACGACAGGGTGCCGCCGTCGTGGCCGAAACCGCGCGCGCCCCCCTGCAGGCTGTAGTCGACGAAGCCGTGCCGCCAGCCGTTGATCCCGGCCGGGGTCTTGCGCAGGGGCGTGCGGAAGGCTTGGGCCGCGCCGGGGCCATAGATGGTCGCGCCATCGATCGCGCCGCCGTTCAGCAGCAGTTGCATGTAGCGGGCCATGTCGGCGGCGGTGGACGAGGCCGAGCCGGCCGGCGCGATGTGGCCGATATATTCGAACGGCCGCGCCTCGAAACCGCTGGGGGTCCAGCGGTAACCCTGGGAGATCTGGCTGGCCAGGCGGTCGGGAATGGCGCCGGCGATGCCCGCCTTCGGCTCGTGCGGCTCGCGGAAGCTGGTGTTGCGCATGCCGGCCGGCAGGAGGATGGATTCCTCGATCAGCCGTTCGTAGGGTTTGCCGGACACATAGGAGACGGCCTGGCCAGCGAGGGCCGCGCCGTAGTTGGAATAGCTCGCGACCTCGCCAGGCGCGCGCACCCGGCGCGGACGCTCCTGGCGCAGGTACTCGGCCATCGACCGTTCGCGGGCGAAGTTCCGCTCGAACAGGTGGCCCAGCGCGCGATCCTCGAAGCCCGGCGAGTGGTCCATGAGGTTGACGATCCGCACAGGCGTGCGGAAGCCCTGGTCGCGGATCTGCAGCTGTTCGGGCAGGTAGAGATTGACCGGGGCGTCCTTACGGATGCGGCCAGCCTCGATCTCCTTCATCAGGGCGATCCAGGTGAAGGTCTTGGAGATCGAACCGATGCGGAACAGGGTGGCGTCGGGATCGACCTTGCGGGCGGGGGCCAGGCTGGCGAAGCCGTAGCCCTTCTTCAGCACCACCTGGCCGTTCTGCACCACCGAGACGGTGACGCCGGCGATGTGGTCGCGGGCCATGGCGCTGCGCACCACGCCATCGACGAAGGCCTCGAGCTCGGCCGGGGGCAGGGTCTCGGCGGGGCCCAGGCGCGCGCCGCTGGCGGTGACCGGCAGGGCGGCGACCACGCCGATCGGGGCCGCGGGCGTCGCTGTCGCCGTCGCGGCGGCGGGGTTAGGCCGGGGCGCTGCGGGGCGCGGCGCCGCGGGGCGGGCGGGGCGTTGCAGGCTGGTGTAGGGCGTCGGCCCCTCGGGGATGAGCGCCGGGGAGGTCGTCTGGTCCTGCGCCAGGGCCGGGGCCGCGCACAGGGAGAGGACAGCCGCCAAAACGGCCTTGATCGTCAAACGCATGTAAGAATTTCCGCCCACCGGTTCATGCAGATAGTCCCTTGTAGGCGCCCTCTCCGTACAGCGCTAGTCGGCGCCGGGCGGTCCGCTGGGGAAGGAATAGAGCGGCAGCATCGGCCGCAGTTCCGCCCCGATCCAGAGCTGGGGTTCGGAGGGCGGCTTCATGCCCTCCTGGACTTCACGCTGGGCCACGCAGCTCTTCACCGACGCGGCCAGGGCCGCGAAGTCCTTGGCCATGGGACTGGCCTTCAGCACGCAGTCGTCGAAGAACGGATAGACACTGTCTTCGCCGCAGCCGAACGAGGTCCGGTCGGGCCGCGCGGCGGTCAGGATCATCCGGTTCGGCGCGGCCAAGGGCCGCACGAAGACCCCGGAGAAGCAGGCCGACACCACCACGATGGTCGGCCGCTGCGCGCAGGTGGCGTCCAGCATCGCGTTGAGGATTCCAGGGCTGAGGATCTGCTGGTCGATGACCACGCCCTGCGGCGCCCCGTGCGAGGTGAAATAGATCAGGCAGCCGGCCTTGGCCTTGCCCGACAGCTCTTCCAGGGCCTTGTAGATCGCCCGCGGATCGGACTTCAGCGGGCTGTCCTTGTAGCGGTCCGGCCGCACCGAGAAGGTGCGCAGGTTGCCCTGGGCGAACCCGATCCGCTGAAGCTCCTTGGAGACATCGCGACGCGCGTTGTCGAAGGCCTCGGTGGGGCCGCCGCCGCTGCCGTGATAGTCGCCGGCCACCACCACGGCGGCCCAATCTGCGAAAGGGTTGGCGGCGGCGAGCGCGGGCGCGGCCAAGCCCAGCAGCAGGGCCGCAAACGCGCCGGCCAGGCCCGCGCGCGGTGACATCCTATTTCTTGTACTGCTGGAAGGGGGTGGGCACCGCCGTCCCCGTGGCCTTGGCCAGCAGCCGGCCCTCGGCGTCATAGAGCTCACCCTCGGTGAAGGCGATGGTCCGCCCCCACTTGGCGACCCTGCCGATCCCCTTCAGCTTTCCAGGCGCGCCGGGGCGGAAGAAGCTCGTTTTCATTTCCGCGGTCGGCGCCACATGGGTCATGCCCGAGGCGACCATGCAGGCCACCGACATGGCCTCGTCCAGCATGGCGCACATGTAGCCGCCCTGAATCTGGCGCATGGGGTTGAGCAGCAGCTCGGCCTTGGCGTCGAACTCCACCTCCACCGAGCGCTCGGCCTGGCTCACAGCCACCAGCCGGAAGCCCAGGGTCTGGGAGCCGGTGGGCTGGTTCTTCGTGCGCTGGAAGCGCGCGAGGATGGCCTCGTCGGTAAGCGCCTCGGGCTCGGCGGCGACGTCGGTCATGCGGTCTACTTCTTCCGGAAGGTGTCGAGGGAGACGACGTTGGGTGCGTCGGGGTCGATCTCGACATTGGAGGCGATGGCCGCCTTGTCGTCGGCGCGCGCAGCCGCGGGCGCCTCGCTCGCCGCGGCGCCCGCGGGCGCCTCGAACTGCAGCAGGAACTGGACGCTGGGGTCGTAGAAGCGGGTCACCGCCGCATAGGGCACCGACAGCCGCTTGGGCTGACCGCCGAACTTCAGGGTGACGGAGAAGAAGGTCTCGCCCGGCGCCAGGTCCCAGTACTGGTGCTGCAGGACGATGGTCATTTCGTCGGGGTACTTGCCGAGCAGGTCGTTGGGGCCGGAGACGCCCGGGGCCTCGGTCTTGAAGGTGATGTAGAAGTGGTGCGCGCCCGGCAGTCCGTCCGGCGCCGCGGCGCGGCGCAGCGCCGTCTTCACCACGCCGCGCAGGGCCTCCTGGGCCATGGCCTCGTAGTGCATCTGGTCTTGGGCCGGCGGCTCCTGAGCCATGGGATCTCCGGAAATCACTTGTGGCGCAGAGGGTAGCGCTTCGGCGCTGGCGCGCAAGGCGGCTCGCGCCATAGGCGCGCGTCGAAATGCAGAATGGGGAAGTGGCAGAAAGGGAAAGTGGAGGGGTTCTGTTGCAAGGCCCCCTCCGAGCCCCGCCTAACGCTGCTAAGACGCTAGGAGTTTATGTCGAAATCTATCGAACCGCTTACGCGGCCAGACGGACTTCTTCAGCGAAGTTATCGTTCGCATTTAGTTTAAAGGCCCGAAACGGTGAGCCACGCCGAGAGAAAGCAACACCTTTACACGTCTGTCGATGCTGATCGGCCCCGCACTTTCCGGCGATAACTCCGGGGGAAGATTGGTGGAGCCGCCGGGAATCGCACCCGGGTCCAGTCCGC
>NZ_JAUYOJ010000227.1 GCF_030697925.1 Phenylobacterium sp.
GTCGAACAGCGCGGCCCGCCTGCGGCGGTCCAGATGCGCTGCGACCTCATCCAGCAACAATATAGGGTTTGGCGCCGATTCTGCACGCGAAAGACGCGCCGCCTGGGCCAAAACAAGGTTCAAAATCAGGGCTTTCTGCTCACCGGTCGAGCATTCAGCCGCCGGACGGTCTTTTTCGGCGTGGACCACCAGCAGATCGCCCCGGTGGGGGCCAGTGAGCGCCCGCCCGGCGGCGGCGTCGCGGTGGCGCGCCGACGCCAGCGACCGGGCCAGCCGGGCCTCGATCTCGGCGAACTCGACCCCGTCGCCGGCCATCCGCTCCCAGTCGCCGGTGAGGGTCAGCTTCGCCTGCGGGAAGGGCCGGTCGCCGCGGCCGTCGATCTCGGCCTGCAGGGCGGCCAGCGTCCGGGCGCGGGCCTCGGCCATCAGCGCCCCGGCCTCGGCGAGCCGGGCCTCCAGGGCCGAGAGCCAGGCCGGGTCGGCGGGCCCGTCGGTCAGCAGGCGCATGCGCTCGCGCTGGGATTTCTCATAGGCCGAGACATGGGCCGCGTGGCTCGGCTCGCCGGCGAAGACCAGGCGATCCAGGAACCGGCGGCGGTCGCCCGCGCCCTCCAGGAACAGCCGGTCCTGGGCTGGGGTCAACCAGACCTGGCGTTGCAGGTCGGCCAGGCGGCCGGGCGGCACGGCCTCGCCCTCCAGCCGCACGGTGCGCCGCGCCGCGCCGGGGGTCTCGACGCCGGTGCCCACCCGGGTCTCCTCGCCGGCCTCGACGATGACGGCGGCCACGGCCCAGGCCCGCCCCTGGGCCTCGCCCGGCTGGCGGCGGCCCAGCTCGGCGATGGCCGCGCCGCGCAGCCCCCGGCCGGCGGTGAACAGGCTGATCGCCTCCAGCAGGTTGGTCTTGCCCGCCCCATTGGGCCCCACCAGGAACACCGGCCGGCCGTCGAGGGCGAGCTCGGCCCGGCCATAAGAGCGGAAGTCCGTCAGGGTCAGATGGCTGAAGGCGGTCACCGGCGCGTCATAGCGGGTTTCGCGGGCGCGCCCAATTCATGCGGAGCGGGGGCTAGGACCCAGCCCCGAACAGCTTCCGCAGGAACAACGTCTCGGCCTCCCGGAGCGCGTCGCGGTTCTGTTTCTTGCGAAAGCCATGGCCTTCGTCCTTGGCCATCATCCACCAGACCTCGCCGCCGTTGGCGCGGACCTTGGCGACCATCTGTTCGCCCTCCGTCCAGGGCACCCGCGGATCGTTGAAGCCGGCGATGACGAACAGCGGCTTGGTCATCCTGTCGGTGAGGTTCAGCGGCGAGATCCGGTCGAACTCGGCCTTCATGACCGGGTCGCGTTCGTCGCCGTACTCGACCCGCCGCAGGTCGCGGCGATAGCCCTCGGTGTTGGTGAGGAAGGTGGTGAAGTCCGAGATGCCCACCGTGTCGATGGCCCCGGCCAGGCGATCGTCATAGGCCGCCAGCGCCGCCAGCGTCATGAACCCGCCATAGGAGCCGCCGGACACCACCACCCGGCTCTTGTCCAGGTCCGGCTGGGTCGCGATCCAGTCCAGCAAGGCGCCGATATCCCGGACCGAGTCCTGTCGCTTCATGCCGTTGTCCAGCGCCAGATAGGTCTTCCCATAGCCGGTCGAGCCGCGGACATTCGGCGAGATCACCGTCGCGCCCAGCGCGTTCACCCAGTACTGATAAGCGGTCGAGAAGCCCGGCCGCGACTGGCCCTCCGGTCCGCCGTGGATGTCGATGATGACCGGCGTGGGTCCTTTCGTGGCCTTGGGCCGGTAGGCCCAGGCCGGGATCTGGCGCTGGTCGAAGCTGGCGAAGCGGATCAGGGCCGGCTCGACCATGTCGGCGGACTTGAGCCCCCCCATCTCGCTGTGGGTCCAGCGGACGAGCGCCGCCTCGGCGATATTCCAGGTCCAGACGTCGGCCGGCGAGGTCGCCGAGTTCAGCCCGATGGCCAGGCGCAGGGCGTCGGGCGAGAACTTCAGGTCCGCCAGAACGCCCACCGGCAGCTCCGGCTGGGGCAAGGCGCGGCGCGTGACCAGGTCGGCGACCACCACCCGGGAGCGGCCGCCCTCGTTGATCGCATAGGCCAGCAACCGGCCGTTCTCGGAGAGGTCGAAGGCCTCGATCTCCCAGGCGCCGCCGTCGGCCACCACCGTCTTGCGACCGCTGGCCAGGTCGTATTCGACCAGCCGAGCGACCTCGGACTTTTCGTCCGACAGCATCAGGACCCGGCGGCCATCGGGCGTGAACTCGCCGCCGGAATAGGCGATCGGCTTCCGGGTCGGGTTGATCTCGACCACCTTGCCGGTGGCGGTTTCCAGCACGAAGACCTTGCTTGACTGGGCCGAGATGGCGCGCCTGAAGAGGATCCTGCCGCCGTCCGCGGAGAAGGCCACCGGCCCGACGGCGCCCCTACCCTTCAGGGCCACGCGGCGGGTGGCCGCCTGGCCCGTGCGCATCAGCATGATGTCGTAATCGCCCTTACCAGGGGTCACCCGGCTCCAGGCCAGCTGGTTCCCGTCCGGAGAGAAGACGAAGCCGGTGTTGCGGGTCTTCGGCTCGGTGACCTGGGCCTCGCCGCCATCGACCGCCGAGGCGTAGCCCTGGAAGTACTCATCCCCGCCGGCGTCGCGGGCGAAGACGAAGGCGCCCGGAACCACCGGCTGGGCGGCGGCCGAGGTCACGGGCTCGGCGAAGAAGGTGAGCTGGGTGCGATCGCCGCCGGGCGCCTTCACATGGTGGATCTGCGGCGCCTGGCCGAAACGGGTGGCGATCAGCATGGTGCCGTCGCCCAGCCAGTCCAGGAAGGTGGCCGAGCGGGCGTTCTGGTAGCGGCGCAACTGCTCGCGCACGGCGGGCGGGGTTTCGGGCACGTTCTCGGTGACCAGGGCCCCGACCTCGCGCTTGACCACAGGCGTCCCGGCCAGGGCGAGGCTGCCCGTCAGCAGGGCGGCGAGACCGCCGATCAGCACGCGACGCATAGACGTTTCCACCCGTAGTCTTATGGGTGAAGTCTATACCCGCGTAGCCGTACGTCGAGGGTCAGACCCGCAGAGGCATCAGTACGTACTGGACGTCGGCGTCGGTGGGATCGAGCACCAGGGCCGGGTCGTTGGGACCGCCAAAGCGGAACTCGGCCTGTTCGGCGCTGATCTGGTCGGTGACGTCCAGCAGGTAGCGGGCGTTGAAGCTGAGCTCGAAGGCCTCACCGTCGTAGTCGACCTCGATCTCCTCCACCGCCTGGCCGGCTTCCATGTTGCGGACGGTGAGGATCACCTTGCCGGGCTCGATGGCCATGCGGACCGAGCGGCTCTTCTCGGCCGAGATGGTGGCGACGCGGTCCACCGCCTGGGCGAACAGCTTGTTGTCGACCATCATCACCCGGTTGTTGTCCTTGGGGATGACCCGGCTGTAGTCGGGGAAATTGCCGTCGATGACCTTGGAGGTGAGCGCCGCTCCGCCGAAGTCGAGACGAACCTTCTGGGCGCTGAGCTGCAGGTCGACCGATTCGCCGGCGTCCTCCAGCAGGCGCCTGGCCTCGGCGATGGTCTTGCGCGGCACGATGACGCCGGGGGTGCCGGCCGAGCCCTCGGGGGCGATCATCTCGGCCAGGGCCAGGCGGTGGCCGTCGGTGGCCACGGCGCGCAGCTTGGCCACCCCGTCCTCCACCACCGTGTGCAGGTAGAGGCCGTTCAGATAGTAGCGGGTCTCCTCGGTGGAGATCGCAAACCGGGTCTTGTCGATCAGCCGGATCAGGTCGCCCACGTCCACGGGCACGCGCGAAGAGAGCCCGTCGGAGGACATGACCGGGAAGTCGCCGGCTGGCAGCACCGGCAGATTGAACCGCGAGCGTCCGGCCGAGACCGTCAGGCGCGGATCCTCGCCGGTGAAGGACAGGGAGACGTCGGCGCCTTCCGGCAGCTTGCGGACGATCTCGTAGAGGGTGTGGGCGGGCGCGGTGATCTGGCCCGGCTGGTCCACCTGGGCGAAGGCCTCGTCGATGATCTCCATGTCGAGATCGGTCGCCGAGAAGGTCAGCCGTTCGCGCTCGGCCGACAGCAGCACATTGGACAGGATCGGGATGGTGTTGCGCCGCTCGACGGCGCTCTGCACATGCCCCAGCGCCTTGATGAGCGCCGCCCGTTCGATCGTAAGCTTCATGATGTGGTCCGGACCTCCAAGCGCCGGTGCGAGGGAGTCGCCGGCGCCCCCCACAGGAAGGGACCTGGGACTTTAATCATTTAGAAGCCGCGGGGAAGAGGGCCCCGGCGCCTGCGGCGTCCGGCCTGGGGATATCGACGGGTCGGGATCGGTTCGCTGCTACGCCCTGGCGCTGTCGGCGATGTCGAACCGGACCGAGGAGCGGCCGAAGTCGAGGGAGACCGTGGTGAACTGGGTCAGCAGGTCGATGCCCAGCATCATGGTCGGGGTGTCATGCAGGTCCCAGAGCCTGAAGACCGGCACGTCGCTGAACACCACCGGGACATTGCCCAGGGTCAGGCCGCCCAGGCGCATGAACGGCAGGTTGAGCTGCTCTCCCGTGAAGGCCTCGCCGGCGATGGACAGCATGCCGACCTTTTGGGCCTTGGACGCCGCCTTGGGGTCCATCCGCTCGATGATTCGCCGCAGGGCGGTGTTGCCCAGGGAGAACTGCGAGCCGGAATCGATCATGGCGCTGATCTTGCGACCGCTGAGATCGGCGTCGACGATGGTGAGTTGACCGGACTTGCGCCGGGCCGGCACCACGATCTTGCCCTCGGCGCTGGCCTCGCGGCGGGACTTGGTGATCTCCAGCGTCTTGCCGGCGAAGCCCAGGACCAGGCGCTGGCCTTTCAGCCAATCGATCCCCAGCACGCCGTCGATCCCGAACCCGGCCATGGGCAGGACCGGCGCCTCGATATTGCGCCGGGTGCGCGAGCCGATGTCGAGCCGGTCGATATTGACGCTGGCCCGCGAGCGCGGTCCGACCACGGTGTGCACCCTGAGCGCCCTGCCGCGCGGCAAGGCCAGGGTCTCGGCCAGGGCCTGCGAGACGCAGGAGGTGTTGGCCCCAGTGTCGACCATGAAGCGGAAGGGTCCGCGGCCATTGATCATCACCGGCGCGGTGACGTGGTCGAATACATTGCTGGAGGTGGTGTCGACGGTGGTCGGCGGATGGTCTTCGTCGGCCACCTCGGCCAGGACTTCGGGAAGATTGGCGGGAAGAATGGGGGGCGCGGCCTCCTGGCCGAACGCCCAGCCCGGCGCGGTGAGCAGGGTTCCGCCAGCGGCGGCGCTCCATCCCATCATCGCCCGGCGAGTCTGTGACCCTGCCTGCACGTTTCCGACCCCTTTTTGTTCTAGGCCGAGCTTACGCCTGGCACGGGTCGGGGTCAAATGGCCGAGGTCGGGATTCCCCTTGCAGGACAAGGGGTAACTCAGACGTTACGCCCGGGTGTCGACCGCGCCGCCGGAGTCCTCGCCGTCGTTGGCCGCATAGGGGTTGGCCGGGGCGTCGCCGCCGCCCGGGGCCTGGGCGCCGGAGCCCTTGGCGGCCACCACCACCATGGCTGGACGGATCAGCCGGCCCAGCAGCTCGTAGCCCGGCTGCAGGGTGGAGATCACCCCGCCGGCGGCCACGTCCGCCGAGGCCTGTTCCATCACCGCCTGGTGCTGGTGGGGGTCGAACCTGGCGCCGGCGGCCGGATCGATCTTCTTCAGGCCGTTGTTCTCGAAGGCGGTCTGCAGCGCCTTCTCGGTCATCTCGACGCCCACCACGAAGTTGTTCACCGCCGGCTCGCCGCTGGCCGGCGGGGTGGTCAGGGCCCGCGACAGGGTGTCGGCCACGGTCATCAGGTCGCGCGCGAACTTCTGGATGGCGTAGGCGCGCGCGTCATTGGCCTCGCGCTCGGTCCGGCGCTTGGTGTTCTCCGCGTCGGCGGCCACGCGCAGGACCTGGTCCTTCAGCGCCTGGTTCTCGGCCCGCAGGGCCACGAGTTCGTCGGCTGCGGCGTCGGCGATCTCTTCGAAGTCTTCAGCCGGCGTTTGATCGTCGGACATCTAAAATCCTTTACCCGTTCGCGACCTGGGAGAGCACGCGGGCGGTATAGTCCACCAGCGGGATCACCCGGGCATAGTTGAGACGCGCGGGCCCGATCACGCCGATCGCGCCCAGCACCTTCTGTTGGCCCGTCATATAGGGCGCGGCGATGACGGCGGAACCCGAAAGCGAAAACAGCCGCGTTTCCGCGCCGATGAAGATCCGCACGCCCTGGGCTTCCCGCACGTCGTCCAGCAAACCGATCAGCTGTTCCTTTTGTTCAAGATCGTCGAACAGCATGCGCACACGCTCCAGGTCGTCCAGGGCCTCGCGATCGTGCAGCAGGTTGGCGCGACCGCGGACGATCAGGGACCGCTCGGCGCCCTCGCCGCCGCCCCAGCCGGCCAGGCCTTCCTCGACCAGGCGTGCGGCGACCTCGTTCAGCTGGGTGCGGGCAGTGTCCAGTTCATGCCGCACCTCGGCCTTGGCCTCGTTGAGGGTCCGGCCCCGCAGCCGGGCGTTCATGAAGTTCGACGCCTCCTGCAGGGCGCTGGGGGTGACCCCCGCGGCCAGCTTCATCAGCCGATTCTCGACCACCCCGTCCTCGAACACCATCACCGCCAGGGCCTGGTCGGTGGAGAGCGAGACGAACTCCACGTGCTTGACCCCCGCGTCGCGCACCGGGCTCACCACCACGCCGGCGCCGCCCGCCAGGCCCGACAGGATCGCGGTGGCCTCGTTCAGCGCCTCCTCGAAGTTCATGCCCTTGCCGGTCAGCCGCGCCTCGATGGAGCGGCGGTCGTCCTCGGCCACGTCGCCCACCTCCAGCAGGCCGTCGACGAACAGCCGGAGGCCCGCATGGGTCGGCGCGCGGCCGGCGCTGACATGGGGCGCCCCCAGCAGGCCGAGCTGGGTCAGGTCCTGCATGGTGTTGCGGATCGAGGCGGGCGACAGGTGCACCCCGCCCTTGGAGAGCGTGCGCGAACCCACCGGGTCGCCGGTCTCCAGATAGCTCTCCACCACGCGGCGGAAAATATCGCGGGCGCGGGCGTCCAGTTCGGCCAGCGAAGGCCCGGGTGAAAGCAGGGGGCTGGTCACGATGGGCGGCGGTGCTCGTTGCGAGCCATGGACGGAACCTCTTCGATCTAGGATAAGCCCGCCGGCGCAAGACGCCAGCACCATCGCCAAGGTTTCCCATGCGCCCCTCCGACCGTACCGCCGACCTGCTCCGTCCCGTGACCCTGGAGGTTGGCGTCAACCGCTATGCGGAGGGTTCGTGCCTGGCCTCCTTCGGCCACACCAAGGTGCTGATCACCGCCAGCGTCGAGGACCGGGTGCCAGGCTTCATGCGCGGTCGTGGCCAGGGCTGGGTCACCGCCGAGTACGGCATGCTGCCGCGCGCCACCCACACCCGGGGCCGCCGCGAAGCCTCGGAAGGCAAGCAGTCGGGCCGCACCCAGGAGATCCAGCGGCTGATCGGCCGCTCCATGCGCGCCATCGTCGATCCCGTGGCGCTGGGCGAGCGGCAGATCTCCATCGACTGCGACGTGATCCAGGCCGACGGCGGCACGCGCACGGCGGCGATCACCGGCGCCTGGGTGGCTCTGCGCGTGGCGACCAAATACCTGATGGAGGAAGGCCTGATCGTGAAGGACCCGATCCTGGATCAGGTGGCCGCGATTTCCTGCGGGATCTTCAAGGGCGTTCCGGTCCTGGACCTGGAATACGAAGAGGACTCCAACGCCGAGGCCGACGCCAACTTCGTGCTCACAGGCAAGGGTGACATCGTCGAGGTCCAGGCCACCGGCGAGAAGCGCGGCTTCAGCCAGGGCGAGTTCGAGGCGCTGTTCTCCCTGGCCCGCAAGGGGATCGGCGAGCTCTGCGAGCTGCAGAGGATCGCGACGGGCGGCTAGGCCGCCCGCGCCGTCTTAGACGCCGAACAGCGGGTAGCGGTACGAACCGCTGCGGGCGAGTTCGCGGGCGAACGGGCCCATCAGCTTGATGATAAAGGTCTCAATGGCCTGAGCCATGATCCAGCTCCTTGTGTGCAATGCAGCAATTGTTGCAGCGCACATATGAGCCGATCCCTAACTTATCAATGGTAAGGTCGATATTTTTGACGCGTGCGCTGCAATTTTCCGGGCGCTGTGGCGCCGCGGTCTAGAAGCCGTCGTCGTCGCCGGGGCCGTCATCGGGGCCGGGCTCGTAGTCGAGCAGGTCGCCCGGCCGGCAGTCGAGTTCGCGGCACAGGGCCGAGAGGGTCGAGAAGCGCACAGCGCGCGCCTTGCCGGTCTTCAGGATCGACAGGTTGGCGATGGTGACGCCGGCCCGGTCGGCGAGCTCGGTCAGCGACATGCGCCGCTCCAGCAGCACGCGGTCGAGGTTTACGCGGATCGGCATGTCAGATCGTCAGTTCCGCTTCGCGGCGCAGGCGCGCGCCCTCGCGGAACACCTCCGCCAGTACGAAGACCACCAGGACCGAGAACCAGGCGGTCAGGCTGAAATTGGGTTCGACCTCATTGGCGCCGGGCAGCAGCCAGGCGCCCACCGCCCAGACCGCGTAGCGCAGCAGCTCCAGACCGGCCAGGATCAGGCCGATCACCCGCAGGCGCCGCACATTATCGGGGTGGAAGGGGTCTCCGGCCGTCAAGGTCATGAAGATCCGCCGCAGCCGATCGACGATGAACAGGACGCCAGTCATGTAGAGCGCCGCAGCCGCCAGTCCGCCCACCATGACGGGGCCGAGATTGGCGATCTCCGCGGCGCCGGCGCGGATCGAGATGCTGTCGATCAGCTCCGGATTGAAGCTGAGCAGCAAGGCCAGCAGCATCAGCACGCCCACTAGGACCACACCCGCCCAGAGGGCGAAGAACACCACGTCGAGGATGGTCTTCAGGAAGCTCGACACCGAGCCGGGTCCCAAGGCGCGCATTGCGGCCCTCCGTCGAAAGCGAAGGCGCCAGACTAGGCGATCAGGCGCTGCGCCACCACGGCCACGGTCGGAACCGCCGCCATAACCACAACCGCCGCCATCAGCATCCGGTCCATCGCGCTCATCATGGAAGAGAACATTTTCAATCTCCTGTCTCATTGTGCGACGCAACATTTGTCGCGCCCTTCTGAGCAGCAGGAATAGGGCCACATCGCTTTTCGATCAATCAAATTATCGATTATCGATATTAAATCGACGTAACATTATGAACTTTTCGCAATGCAGCAGAGACGTCCGGGCCGGGAAGATGGCGGGCCGACCCGGCCTCGCCTATGGTCGCCCGCCATCCAGTCTCGGAGTCCCCATGGCCCTCAAGCTCGAACCCGGCGCCAAGCTGGTGGTCGCCACCCACAATCCCGGCAAGGCCCGCGAATTGGCCGCCATCCTCGACAACCGCTTCGAGCTGGTCACGGCCGGAAGCCTCGGCCTGCCGGAGCCCGAGGAGACCGAGGCCACCTTCGCCGGCAACGCCCTCCTGAAGGCCCGCGCCGCCGCCGAGGCCTCGGGCCTGATCGCCTTGGCCGACGATTCGGGACTGTCGGTGGCCGCGCTGGACGGCCAGCCGGGCATCTTCTCGGCCCGCTGGGGCGGCCCGGACAAGGACTTCGGCGGCGCCATGCGCAAGGTCGAGGAGCGGCTGGAGGAGACCGGAAGCGAGGATCGTGGCGCCTGGTTCACCTGCGCGCTCGCTGTCGCCTGGCCGGACGGGCCGGCGGTGGTGGTCGAGGGCCGGGTCGATGGGACCCTGGTCTTTCCCGGCCGCGGCGACCGGGGCCACGGCTATGACCCGATCTTCCAGGCCCAGGGCCACGACGTCACCTATGGCGAGCTCGATCCCGAAGTGAAGGACGCCGACAGCCACCGGGCCCGGGCCTTCGCCAAGCTCAAGGCCGCCCTGACTTGAGCCCCGCACCGCCGCTGGGTGTCTACATCCACTGGCCCTATTGCGCGCGCATCTGCCCCTATTGCGACTTCAACGTCGTGCGGGCGCGAGGCCGCGACGCGGAGCAAGCTCGGCTGGTCGAGGCGATTCGCACCGACCTCACCGCCCAGCGCGAGCTGACCGGCCCGCGCGAGCTGGTCTCCATCTTCCTGGGCGGCGGCACGCCCTCGCTGATGGACCCGGACTGGGCCGGCGAGATCGTCGCGCTCGCCAAGCGGCTCTGGACCCCCGCCGCCGACATCGAGGTCACCCTGGAGGCCAATCCCACCGACGCCGAGGCCGACCGGTTCGCAGGCTTCGCGGCCGCCGGGGTCGACCGGTTGTCGCTGGGCCTGCAGTCGCTGCACGACGACGCCCTGAAGCTGCTAGGCCGCAACCATGACGCGGCCCAGGCGCGACGCGCCGCCAAGGTCGCCGCCCGGACCTTCCCGAGGCTGTCCCTGGACCTGATCTACGCCCGGCCCGGCCAGACGCCGCTGGCCTGGGCCGAGGAGCTGCAGGCGGCGATCAAGCTGGGCGCGGAGCACATCTCGCCCTACCAGCTGACCATCGAGGCGGGCACCGCCTTCGACCGGGCGGTGAAGCGCGGGATCCTGGTCCCGCCGGGCGAAGACGACGCCGCGGACCTGTTCGAGACCACCCAGCGGGTCTTGGAGGCTGCCGGCTTCGAGGCCTACGAGGTCTCCAACCACGCACGCGGGTCGGCCGCCCGCTCGCGCCACAACCTCGTCTACTGGACCGGCGCCGACTATGTGGGCGCGGGCCCCGGCGCCCATGGCCGCCTGACCCTGGCCGGCCGGCGCACCGCCACCTGCGCCCACGCCAGGCCCGCCGACTATATCGCGGCCGTCGGGGTGGCCGGGACCGGGCTCGCCACCCGCGAGACCCTCGATCCCCGGCAGACCGCTGAAGAACGCCTGCTTTCGGGCCTGCGGATCGGGCCAGGCGTGGCCTTCGCCGAGGTCGCGGCCCTGGGCCTGACGCCCGACCACCCGGAAGTGGTCTCCCTGGTCTCCGCCGGCCTGATCGCCGACGACCCCTTGCGCCTGCGCGCCACCGCCGCCGGGCGCCTGCTGCTGGACCACCTCACCGGCCGGCTGGCGAGCTGAGGCTGCGGCTCCCTGATCGGGCGAACCGCCTTGCCTTCCTCCTCCTGAGCGGCGAAGCCTTGCCCATGTCGCGCCATCCCCCGCCGCCGCAGCTTTCCGACGCGCCGCTCGCGCCCGGCCTCTATGTGGTGGCCACGCCCATCGGCAACCTGCGCGACATCACCCTGCGGGCCCTGGACGTGCTGGCGGCGGCTGACCTGGTCCTGGCCGAGGACACGCGGGTGGCGGGCAAGCTGCTCCACGCCTTCGGCCTCTCGAAGAAACTCGAACGCTACGACGAGCACGCCGCCGAGCGGGCCGGGCCCAAGGCGCTCGCCGTCCTCGCCGACGGCGGACGGGTGGCCCTGGTGTCGGACGCCGGCACCCCGCTGGTCTCCGATCCCGGCTTCCTGCTGGTGCGCGAGGCGATCGCGCAAGGTTCGGCCGTCTATCCGATCCCCGGCGCCTCGGCCCTGTTGGCCGGACTGTCCATCGCCGGACTGCCCACCGACCGCTTCCTGTTCGCGGGCTTCCCGCCGCCCAAGAGCGCCGCGCGCCGCACCTTCTTCGAGGAGCTGGCCGGGATCCGCGCCACCCTGGTGTTCTTCGAGGGCGGCTCGCGGGTGGCCGCCAGCCTGGCCGACATGGCCGCGGTGTTCGGGCCGCGCGAGGCCGTCGTCGCCCGCGAACTCACCAAGCTCTACGAAACCGTGACCCGCGGGTCGCTGGACGAACTGGCCGCCGATCCCCGGATGGTCGCGCCGAAGGGCGAGTTCGTCCTGATGGTCGGGCCCGGCCGGGCGCAGGCCGCCTCCGCCGCCGACGCCGACACCGCCCTGCGCGACGCGCTCGCCCGCCTGCGCCCGGCCGAGGCCGCCTCGGAGGTGGCCAAGGCGCTGGGCCTGCCGCGCCGCGACCTCTACCGCCGGGCCATGGCGCTCAAGGCCGGAGACGGCGAATGAACCCCATCCGCCAGGCGCGCGGGGCCGCGGCGCGGCTGGCCGGCCGCCGCGCCGAGGTCTGGGCGGCGATCTGACTGATGGCCAAGGCTACCGCATCCTCGGCTTCCGCCTGCGCACGCCCCAGGGGGAGATCGACCTGCTGGCCCAGCGGGGCCAGGTGCTGGCGGTGGTCGAGGTCAAGCAGCGCACGACCCTGGAATCCGCCCTTGAGGCTGTCACCGAAACCCAGCGCGATCGGCTGCGCCGGGCGGGTCAAATGCTCGCAGCCCGACGGCCCAGCTTGCAAAATCTCGCGGTTCGCCTCGATCTGATCGCCCTCGCGCCCGGCAAGCTTCCGATTCATAGTCGGGACGCTTGGAACGGCGCCTGAGTCGTTAGGGACCGATGACCCGAGAAGACGCTGAAACCCTGCTGAAGGAAGCCGGCCGCGCCGGCGACGGCGATTTCCCGCTGCTGGAAGCCGCCATCGCCTGCGCCGTGCACGAGGATCCCGAGCGCGATCCGGACACCGCCCGCGACCTGGCCCGCTTCGGGGTCGAACGCCTGACCGAGCGCCTGGCCCTGGAGAGCCCAGAGGAGGCCTTGGCCGAGGCCATGGCCGGCGATCTGCGCCTGGGCGGCGACCTGTTCACCTACGAGCATCCCGACAACGCCGACGTCGTGGCCGTGGCCACCCGGCGCAAGGGCCTGCCGGTGGCGCTGGGGGTCTTCTACCTGCACGTGGCGCGCAAGTGCGGCCTGACCGTCCAGGGCGTCGACTTCCCCGGCCACTTCCTGCTGCGCATCGAGACCGCCGAGGGGCCGCTGGCCATGGACCCGTTCAGCGAGGGCCGGGTGGTGCTGCCGTCCGAGCTCACCCGCCGCGCCCTGCACGCCGGCCTGACCCCCAATGTCGCCGACCGGCTGGACCGGCTGATGGCCCCGGCCAGCGACCGCGACGTGCTGATCCGCCTGCAGAACAACATCTTCGCCCGCGCCAGCAACGCCCGCGACTTCCCCCGCGCCGAGCGCGCCGCCCTGCGCCGGGCCCTGCTCGATCCCGCCGATCACCGGCCCTGGCTGGACGTCGCCGCCGCCCGCGAGGGCCAGGGCGCGCTGGCCGGCGCCATGGAGGCCCTGACCCACGCCGGGACCCTGGACGGCGGCGCGGCGCTGGCCGCCCGCGCCCAGCGCGAGCGGGTGCGCCTGCGGCTGAACTGACAGCGTCCTTAGCGATCCTCGCTGGCGCTTGGACGTCCCGCCGCCTATCTCAGACGCCTTCGCCGTAAGGAACCGAGCCGATGTCGTTGAAGGTCGCCGTCCAGATGGACCCCCTCGAGGCCGTCAATATCGAGGGCGACACGACCTTCCTCATGCTCGAGAACGCCCAGGCGCGCGGGCATGAGCTGTTCGTCTACACCCCTGACCGGCTGGCGATGGAGGACGGCAAGGTCTTCACGCGTGGCCGGTCGGTGACCGTCGAGCGGGTCAAGGGCGCTCACGCCACGTTCGGGCAATGGGAGGTCCGTGAGCTGGCCGAGTTCGACGTGATCCTGCTGCGCCAGGACCCGCCGTTCGACATGAGCTACATCACCTCGACCCATTTCCTGGACAAGGTGCACCCCGAGACCCTGGTGGTGAACAACCCCGCCGAGGTGCGCAACGCGCCCGAGAAGCTGTTCGTCACCGACTTCCCCGGCGTCCAGCCGCCGACCCTGATCACCTCCGACGTCGAGGCGATCTACGACTTCCGCGCCCGGCACGGGGACATCGTGCTGAAGCCGCTCTACGGCCTGGGCGGCTCGGGGGTGGCCCGGCTGCTGGCCGACGACCCCAATCTGGACGCCATGCTGGACCTGCACCGGGCCATCGGCCGCGAGCCGGTGATCGCCCAGAAATTCCTGCCGGCGGTCTCGAAGGGCGACAAGCGCATCCTGCTGGTGGATGGCGAGGCGGTCGGCGGCATCAACCGTGTGCCCAAGGCCGGGCAGATCCGCTCGAACCTGGCGGTCGGCGGCGTCGCCGAGGCCGTGGAGCTATCGGCCCGCGACCTGGAACTGTGCGCCATCATCGGGCCGGAGCTGAAGCGCCGCGGCCTGATGTTCGTCGGCATCGACGTGATCGGTGACTATATGACTGAGATCAATGTCACCTCGCCGACCGGCGCCCAGGCCCTGAAGCGCTTCAGCGGGATCGATGCGACCGAGGTCATGTGGAAACGGATTGAAGCCCTCCGCGCCAAGGCTTAGCTTGGGCCTCAAGACACCCGCACAAGTCGCGGAAACGTCTCACTTTCCCCTTAAGTTCTATTTTTGTTCTTGATCCGAGCCGCGCGGCGTGCTGGGCTTGTGGATAAAGTTGAACTCTTTCAAGCGCGTGATCGCCGAAAGTAAAGACGGGCTTCGGCGAGCTTCAGGTCTTGAATCAAGTCGGACGGGCGGGGATCTGAATGGCGTCGCGGGTGGTCACGGTGGCGTTCCAGGGCGTCGAGGCGCGGCGCGTGGACGTCGAGGTCCAGCTTACCGGCGGCGACCCGAAATTCATGCTGGTCGGCCTGGGCGACAAGGCGGTCGCCGAGAGCCGCGAACGGGCCCGCGCCGCCTTCGCGGGGCTGGGCCTGGCCATGCCCGCGCGGCGGATCATCGCCAACCTCGCGCCGGCCGACCTGCCCAAGGAAGGCGCCCATTACGACCTGCCCATCGCGCTGGCGGTCATGGGGGCCATGGGCATCCTGCCGCCCGACGCGCTGGCCGACTGGGCAGCCATGGTCTGAAGGAGACGATGATGATCCGCGGAAGTTGCCTGTGCGGCGCGGTGCGATTCGAGATCGTCGGCGAGCCGCTGTCGCTATCCTATTGCCACTGCTCGCGCTGCCGCAAGTCGGCCGGCGTCTTCGCCGCGGTGCTAATGGTCCGAGCGCGGGACTTCCGCCTGCTCTCCGGCGCCGAGCACATCCGCCGCTACACGCCCGAGCCGCCGTTCCGCCACGTACGCGGCTTCTGTGGAACCTGCGGCTCGCCCATCGGCGAGCCCTCCGACGAACACAAGACCTTTCCCATCGCGGCCTCGGCCCTGGACGACGATCCCGGCCTGCGGCCGGTCATCCACCTCAATGTCGCCTCCAAGCCCGCCTGGTACGAGATCACCGACGGGGTGAAGCAGGTTCCGGGGAACTATGGACGCTGACGGCGTCGGCGACGGTGTTCCAGCCAGGTGCCGACGGCCATCGATACCAGGATGAGATAGCTCCAGATCACCAAGCCGCGCATGTAGGTCAGGGCGCGAATCTGGGGATCGACCATTGTCGTCACATGGATAACAACACCGAGGAGTTGGAAGGAGGCGGCGAATAGGATCCAGGTCCTGTCGGCTCGGGCCGCAGCGACAAGAAGAACTGCGAGGAAGCCAATATCCACCAGCAGGACGCCCCACTGGTGAGCGCCGACGCCTAAGGCGTCGAATGTGACCCTGGAGGCCAGCCAGGCTGCGAGATTGGCGACTGCGACAACGCGTTCAGCCCCGCCGCCCCATCTGAGGGCCGCGAGGCTGACCAGAGTCATTGAGATGAACCAGATTATCTCCGGCGTCGTATCCAGGCCCACGGAACCCTCACTGGGGTAAGGGTTCCGATCCTGGCAGAAGCGTCGGTCCGCCGATAGCTGCCGATCAGGCGGCTTGAACCTGGCGCAGCGCCCGCTTGCCGAGCGCCAATTGCGGCGGCTTGTCGCCGGCTTCCCCGTACATCACCGCGCCAAGGCCGATCTGGGTCTTGGCGGCGTCCAGCTCCTTATGGGTCTCGACGATGGCGCGGCGCGCGCTGGCGAGCGCGGTGATGGCCTCGCTGGCGCGTTCGACGGCGTCCTGGCCGATCAGGGCCGAGAGGCCGGCGTCGGCCCGAAGCCCCGGCATGACGCCCGCGAGGCGGGCGGTCTTGGCCAGGGCGACATCGATGGCGGCCTCGGCCTCGAACAGGCTGGCGGCGATCTGGTCGGCGATCATTCGGCGTTGCTTGAGCATGAGTTCTCTCCTGCGCGCCGGTAGCCCCCCGGTGCGTTGATGGAAGTTCCAGAATTTCGGTGGATTCAGATGAGGTCTTGAAGGGCGTGGAGGCCGGCCAGCAGGGCCCCGAATGCGAGGGCCGAGACGATGGCGATGAGACCGACCAGGCCCAGGCGAATCGCGGGGCTTAGGTCATTTCGGCCGATCCCTCCCCGGGCTCCGGGTGGAAGCTCTCGTCCAAGAGCGCCCAGCTGAGGCAGAGGATTTCCCGCAGGATCATTTCGGGCGGCTTGAAGCGGGCCATCTTGCGGGTGGCCGAGACCAGCTCCCGCGCCATGGCCTGCTTGACCGGGGTGTCGACGAGGTCCGCCAGCTGCCGCTCCAGCTGGTTCCAGGAAAACGCTGGACCCATCGGCTGGTCGGTCCGGTGCTTCGACCAGCGGCGCTCGAAGGCGTCCACCTCCCGGCGCAGGCGCAGGGCCCGCCCGATGTCCGCCCGCCGGATCGCGTGGTCTGGATCGGCCGCCAGTCCCGCCCGGATCGCCCGGACGTCCGCCAGCTCTCGCAACAACTCGCCCATACGCCGCATCTCCCTGTTCGGCGTCATGGAGCGGCAGGCGGGCCTCGCTGTCTGTCCTGATTGGATCGTGTCCCGACGCGATGGGGACAACCGCGTCGTGGTCGGCCAGCGCGCGCGCGGCGCTGTAGCGGTCGCCTACGCCCAACTTTCGCCGGGCGCGGTCGCAATAGGTGTCGACCGAGGCCTTGGACATGCCAAGCTCCCGGGCGATCTGTTTGGAACTGAGATGACGATCGACAAGCCGCAGGCAATCCCGCTCCCGGGGAGTGAGAAGCTCGACAAGGTCCTCGATCGTCTCTTGCGGCGCGCGCATAAGGTGAACAGGTTAGACACCGGCGCGAGAACGAGTCTACTCGCTATGGCTACGCTCCCGAGCCGCAAATGGCCGCAGAGCGGCTGAGGAGGTCGCAACATGGCCCTCGACGACGCTGCCGGGCCCGATCCCGTCGATATCGCCATCGGCGCGCGGATGCGTTTGCGGCGCAAATCCCTGGGGATAAGCCAAGGGGCGCTAGCCGATCAGATCGGCGTGTCGTTCCAGCAGGTGCAGAAATACGAGCGCGGGGCCAACCGGGTCTCGGGCTCCACCCTGGTGGCGGTCGCCGCGGCGCTGGACACCACCGTCGGCTGGCTTGTGGGCGAGGAGGGCGCGATCTCCGACGCCGCCGACGAGATCGTCCAGGCCCTGGCCATGTCTGGGGCGGTCGATCTGCTGGAGGCCTTCGTCGACATCCCCAAGGCCTCGGCGCGGACGGCCCTGGTGGCCCTGGCCCGCGAAATGGCGGTCCAGCGCTCGTCCTAAAGGGGGTTTGACCCTCCATTAAGCGGCGGCGGTTAGGGTTGACGCCATGGCCCGCAAGACCCCGCCCCGCGCCGCGAACGTCAGCGCCGAACAGCTCGCCTCCCTGAGCCACGAATTCCGCACGCCGCTGAACGGGGTGCTGGGCATGGCTCGGCTGCTGGAAGGCACCCGCCTGACCCAGGAACAGCGCGCCTATGTGGCGGCGCTGCGCGATTCCGGCGAACACCTATTGGGCCTGGTCAACGACGTGCTGGATTTCGCCCGCCTGGGCGCCGACAAGATCGAGCTGCAGCCGTCGACCTTCGAGGTCGAGGGCCTGTTGCGCTCAGTCTGTGAACTGATGTCGCCGCGAGCCCGCGAAAAGGGGCTGGAGATCGCCTGGGCCGCGCCCGCCGGGATCGGCCAGGCCTTCGCCGACGAGGGCCGGCTTCGCCAAATCCTGCTGAACTTCGCCGGCAACGCCATCAAGTTCGCCACAAAGGGCGGCGTGCTGGTCACCGTCGCCGAGGTCGGGGAACGCCTGCGCTTCGCCGTGGCGGACACCGGCCCAGGGGTCACCGAGGCGGCGCGCGACAAGATCTTCGAGGCCTTCGAGATGGCCGACCCGTCGCACGACGTGCAGCTGGGCGGGGCGGGCCTGGGCCTGGCCATCGCCCGCAAGCTGGCCAGCGCCATGCACGGCGCGGTCGGCGTCGAGACCTCGGCCTGGGGCGGCGCGGCCTTCTGGTTCGAGGCGGACTTCGAACGCCTGCCCGCAACGCCTGAATTCGCCTTGCGCGGCCGCACCGTGGCGCTGGCCAGCGCCAATCCCGTCCTCGCCGAGTCCGCGCGCCGCCAGATCGAGGCCGGCGGCGGCGACGCCGTCGTCGCCACGGGCGTCGCGGCCCTGATCGCCCGGACCGGCCCTGCCGACGTCCTGTTGCTGGACCACGCCCTGGCCGCTGCCGGTAAGATCCTGTCCCTGCCGGCCGGGCGCACGGCCATCGTGCTGCTGGCGCCGGAGGATCGTGGCCTGATCGACCGCTACCGCGCCGCGGGCTTCGCCGGCTATCTGATCAAGCCCCTGCGCCGGGGATCCCTGGCCGAGCGGGTGCTGGCCGCCGCCGGCCTGCGCACGGGCGCCGAGCGCGTCGAGGCGCCGGAGGACGACCGCGTCGCCCCGGCCGCGGCGCCGGGCGCGCGCGTGCTGCTGGTCGAGGACAATCCCATCAACGCCCTGCTGGCCCGCACCCTGCTGACCCGCGAGGGCTGCGCCGTCGACCAGGCGGGCGGCGGCG
Source organism: Phenylobacterium sp. (assembly GCF_030697925.1). GTDB lineage: Bacteria > Pseudomonadota > Alphaproteobacteria > Caulobacterales > Caulobacteraceae > Phenylobacterium. The sequence continues at coordinate 18,656 of NZ_JAUYOJ010000227.1, forward strand.
AAGAGGCGCTCGCGGCGCTGGCGGTCGGCGACTACGACCTGATCCTGATGGACATGCGCATGCCCGGCATGTCGGGCCTGCAGACCACCGAGCGGGCGCGGATCCTGGGGGTCCGGACCCCGGTGGTGGCGCTCACCGCCAACGCTTTCGAGGAAGACCGCCACGCCTGCCTGGCGGCCGGCATGGACGACTTCCTGGTCAAGCCGCTCTCCCCCGACGCCCTGCGCCGGGCGCTGGCCAAATGGACCGGGCGCGGCGACTGGACGGGAAAAGCGGAGCGGGCCAAGGTCCGCTGACGGCGGGGCCGGCCCCGCGCGCCAGGAACGCCTGTCCATGACCACCGAAAGCCAAGCTGCGCCGGCGCCCAAGCGCGGAGCCCTGCAGGCCCTGGCCGTCTATCTGGAGCGCCGGTCCCTGGTGATGCTGGCCCTGGGCTTCGCCTCGGGCCTGCCCAACCTGCTGATCTTCGACACCCTGTCGGCCTGGATGCGCGACGCGGGCCTGAGCCTGGAGACCATCGCCTTCCTCAGCCTGGCGACCCTGGCCTATTCCTTCAAGTTCCTCTGGGCGCCGCTGATCGACCGCGCCAAGGTGCCGGGCCTGACCCAGTGGCTGGGCCATCGCCGCTCCTGGATGCTGGTGGCCCAGGCGGCGATCATGATCGGCCTGTGGCTGATGGCCGGCGGAAATCCGGCGACCAATCTGGGCCTGATCGCCCTCTTCGCCGTGGTGGTCGGCTTCGCCGGCGCCACGCAAGACATCGTCATCGACGCCTGGCGGATCGAGGCGGCGGGCCAGGAAAAGCAGGGCGTGATGGCCGCCGCCTACCAGTGGGGCTGGCGGCTGGCCAATGTGGCGGCGGGCGCCGCGGCCCTGGCCCTGGCCGAGGTCCTGTCCTGGAACATGAGCTATGCGATCATGGCGCTCTTGATGCTGATCGGCGTCGCGGGCGTCCTTGGGGCGCCGCGCGAGGCCCAGCACGAGATCCGCCCGATCCACGCCGAGGACATCCCCTCGCGCCCGGCCTTCGAGATCCCGGAATGGTTCGCCCGCCTGGCGGTGCTGGTGTTCGGCGCCCTGGTGCTGGGCTCGGGGCTGTCAGGCAATGTGGCGATCCTCACGGACGCCATGGCCCGCCTGGGCCAGGCCAGCACCGCCGAGGGCTTCAAGGCCGCCTGGGAGGCCAAGCCGTGGGGCGTCTTCGCCCAGATCGCCGGGGTCATCGTCGGCGGGACGATCATCTTCCTGGCCGCCTGCCCGGTGCCCGGGGTCCAGACCCGGCCGGGCCGCTATCTGGGCGTGGCGCTCGGCGAACCGTTCCGCGAGTTCTTCGCCCGGTTCGGGGGCCTGGCGGCCCTGATCCTGGCCACCATCTGCCTCTACCGGCTTTCGGACTTCGTGCTCAACATCATGAACCCGTTCTACCAGGACCTGGGGTTCTCGAAGATCGAGATCGCCGAGATCCGAAAGGTGTTCGGCATCCCCATGACCATGCTGGGGGTGGGCCTGGGCGGGTTCGCGGTGGTGCGGCTGGGCCTGTTGCGGGCCCTGGTGGTCGGCGCCTTCGCGGGACCGTTGAGCAACCTGGTCTTCGCCTGGCTGGCCACCCAGGGCGCATCGATGAGCGCGCTCACCATCGCCATCGGTGTCGACAACATCGCCGGCGGCTTCTCCGGCACCTGCCTGATCGCCTACATGTCGAGCCTGACCTCGGCGGGCTTCACCGCCACCCAGTACGCCCTGTTCTCGTCGCTCTATTCCCTGCCGGGCAAGCTGGTGGCTTCGCAGTCAGGGCGGATCGTCGAGGGGGCGGCCGCCTCGGCCGACGCCGGGGGGGCCTTCGCCGCGCTCAAGGCCCTGTTCGTCGCCACCCCGCCCGAGGCCTATGCCGCGGCGGCGGCCAAGTCGGGGGTCACCGCCCAGGCGCTGGGCGCCGGCTATGTGGTGTTCTTCCTCTATTCGGCCCTGATCGGCGTGATCGGCGTGGTCCTGGCCTTCATGGTCGCGGCCAAGACGCCAAGGGCCGTGGCGGACACCGACGCGGCCGTCGAGCCCGCGATCTAGCCTAGACCAGATGCTCCCCCTCTGGGGGAGCTGTCGGCGAAGCCGACTGAGGAGGACCTTGACTCGCTCTCGCGCGCTTCAACCCCCTCCACCGCTTTGCGGTCCGCCTCCCCCAAATCGCGCTCCGCGCTGGGGGAGGATCTGGACCCGCCTAGGTCTTCAGGCAGATCACCTGCGCCACCCGCAGGTCGCGGCGCAGGGTGTCGGCGACCCGGCCGTAGTTGTCGATGGTGATCGGCTCGCCCATGGCGAAGCCCGAGGCTCGCTCCTTGGTGGCCGAGAGCGCGCTGGTCACGGTCTCCGGCGCGGTGGTGTAGATCCGCCCCCGGCGCGGGGACTCCGCCACGGTGACGCCCACCACGCGGCCCGCGCGATCCAGGGCCGGCGAGCCGGAAAGCCCGGCCAGGGAGCCCTTCAGATTGTCCGTGCGGCCGGTCTCGGCCCAGACCAGCACCGACTCGGTGCGCGCGCCGCGGCCGCGCACCACCAGGTTCTCGCGGCCCAGCAGACGCGAGGTCGCCTCGCCCGGCTGGCCCTGCGGGAAGCCCAGGTGATAGGCGCGGTCACCTCGGCGCAGGGGCTGGTCCAGGCCCATGGGCAGGGGCGGCGCCCCGCCCTCGGTGGTGAGGATCGCAGCCTCCCCGCGCGGGTCGATGCGGACCGTGGCCTCCACGCCGCGACCCTCGGCCACCACGATGGCGGTCTGCGAGCAGCCGTCGACCACGTGGCGGGCGGTGACCCAGACGCCCTTGTCGGCCACCGAGAAGGCGGTGCCCACCCCGGGCTCGGCCCTGTCCGGAACGTCCACCACCACCGACGGGTCGAAGGGCGAGGCGGGACCCAGCGGCAGGCCCTCGTCGCCGGCCACCGGCGGCGGCGGCGGCGGGGCGTCGGCGCGCTCCTGGCGGCCCACGGCGGCGATCAGCAGGGCCAGCACCACCGCCAGATAGACCAGCCAGTCGGGCAGGCGTGGGAAATGCATCCGGGGCCTAGCCCGAGACCGCGGCGGCGATGATCACGGCGGTGGCGAGCTTGGCCCCGACCAGCAGGGCCGCGGCGGCCACCTCGCCCTCCTGGATCCGCTGGGGCAGGCCGCGCAGCAGCATGTCCACCAGGCGGAAGACCAGCAGCTGCAGCGCCACGGCGGCGGCGCCCCAGAGCGCGATCTCCAGCATGGAGGTTGAGCGCGCCAGCGAGGTTGCCAGCGGAATGGAAAGGCCGAGCAGGACGCCGCCCAGCGACAGGGCCGCGGCCGAATTCCCCGCCCGGATCAGGGTGATCTCCTTATGCGGGGTCAGCAGGATGTAGACGCCCGCGGCGAGGACCAGGATCAGCACCGTCACCGCGATATGCATCAGGGTGATCGGGAAGCCGGTGGCGAAGGCCTGGATCTCGGGGGACTGCAGGTCTGGCGGCATGGGGGCCCGTCAGCGAATGTTAAAGGTCGGGGCGAAGGGTTATCACGGTGGCGCTAGACCACAATGCCCTCCGCCGCCAGCGGCTCGGCCGGGACCTTCCGCCGAGCGCTGGCGCGGACCTTCTCGCTCTCCGACTTGAGCTGTCCGCAGGCCGCCAGGATGTCGCGACCGCGCGGGGTGCGGATCGGCGAGGCGTAGCCCGCCTTGTTGAGGATGGCGGCGAACTTCTCGATGGCGCCCCAGCTCGAGCATTCGTAGTCCGTGCCCGGCCAGGGATTGAACGGGATCAGGTTGATCTTGGCCGGCACGCCCTTCAGCAGCTTCAGCAGGGCGAGCGCCTCGGCCGGACTGTCGTTGACGCCTTTCAGCATCACGTATTCGAAGGTCACCCGCCGGGCGTTGGACAGACCCGGATAGGCGCGGATGCCGGCGATCAGCTGCTCGATCGGGTACTTCTTGTTGAGCGGCACCAAGACGTCGCGCAGGGCGTCGTTGGTGGCGTGCAGCGAAATGGCCAGCATCGCCTGGGTGCGCTCGCCCAGCTCGTGCAGTTCCGGGACCACGCCCGAGGTGGAGACGGTGATCCGCCGCCGCGAGATGGCGATGCCCTCGCCATCGGAAATGATGTCGATGGCGTCGGCGACATTGTCCAGATTGTAGAGCGGCTCGCCCATGCCCATGAAGACGATGTTGGAGAGCCGGCGGTCCTCCTTGGGCGAGGGCCATTCGCTGAGGTCGTCGCGGGCGACCTGGACCTGGGCGACGATCTCGGCGGCGGTCAGGTTGCGCACCAGGGCCTGGGTGCCGGTGTGGCAGAAGGTGCAGTTGAGCGTGCAGCCCACCTGGCTGGAGACGCAGAGCGCCCCGGAGCGGCCGACATCGGGGATGTAGACGGTCTCGACCTCGATGCCCGGAGCCATGCGGATCAACCACTTGCGGGTGCCGTCCTTGGACACCTGGCGCTCGACGATCTCGGGGCGGGTCAGGGAGAAGGCTTCGGCGAGCGCCGCGCGGGTCTCCTTGGCCACGTCGGTCATCATGGCGAAGTCGGTGACGCCATAGTGGTGGATCCAGCGCCAGAGCTGGGTCGCCCGCATCTTGGCCTTTTCGGGCTTCACCACCTCGGCCACGACCAGCGCCTCGGCGAGACCCTTGCGGGTCAGGCCGGAGAGGTTCGGCTTCACGGCCGCGGGCGCGGACGATCCGCGCGAAAGATCAAGGGTGACGCCCAAGGGAAACTCGCTGTCTGGAAGCCGGCCAATATAGGCCAAGGCGACCCTTCCGCCAAATGAACGGCCTACGGCCCTCCCGCGCGGCGGCAATCAAACAAATGTTCGTCCGACCCTTCCGCGCCCCGCGCCCCTGCGCTAGCGTCCGCCGCAAATCCAAAACGACGCGGGAGACGACGATGAAAGCGGTGCTCAGCAAGGTTACGGGCGGACCCGAGACCCTGGTCTACGAGGACATCCCCGCGCCCGAAGCGCCCAAGGCCGGCTTCGCGACCATCGACGTCAAGGCCGTGGGGATCAACTTCCCCGACGTGCTGATGATCGAGGACAAGTACCAGGCCAAGCCGCCGCGCCCGTTCGCGCCGGGCGGCGAGCTGTCGGGCGTGATCACCGCCATCGGCGAGGGTGTGACCAATGTGAAGATCGGCGACCGCGTCCTGGCCCAGATCGGCTCCGGCGGCATGGTCGAGCAGGTCAGCGCCCCGGCCGGGCGGCTGACCAAGATCCCCGACGCCATGCCCTACGACATCGCCGCGGCCTTCATCCTGACCTACGGCACCAGCTATCACGCGCTGAAGGACCGGGGCCACATCAAGGCCGGCGAGACCCTGCTGGTGCTGGGCGCGGCCGGCGGCGTCGGCCTCTCGGCCGTGGAGCTGGGCAAGGCCATGGGCGCGCGCGTCGTGGCCGCCTGCTCCACCCAGGAGAAGGTCGACCTGGCCATCAAGCACGGCGCCGACGCCGGGGTGGTCTATGGCCGCGGGCCCTTCGACAAGGACGGCCAGAAGGCTCTGGGCGCACTCTTCAAGGAAGCCGGCGGGGCCGAGGGCTTCGACGTGATCTATGACGCGGTGGGCGGCGACTACGCCGAGCCGGCCTTGCGTTCCATCGCCTGGGAAGGCCGCTACCTGGTGATCGGCTTCGCCGCCGGCGACATCCCGCGCATCCCGCTGAACCTCGCCCTGCTGAAGGGCTGCGACATCGTCGGCGTGTTCTGGGGCAACTGGACGGCGCGCAATCCCGGCCTTTTCCAGCAGAGCATCGAGGAGCTGCTGGAGCTCTACGCCAAGGGCAAGATCAAGCCCTATGTCTCCGAGAGCTTCCCGCTCGCCAAGGGCGCCGACGCCATCGCCCACCTGGGCAGCCGCAAGGCCATGGGCAAGGTCGTGGTCACCATCGACTGATGAACGACCCCTCCAGATGCTTCCCCGCGCGGCGAAGCATCTGGGCTTGGCGCGACACCCGAACGGCGCCTAGCTCTCGACGCGACGTCGATCCGGCTCTAGTTATCGCCGATCACATAGCGGAGGGGAAAGCATGGCGGGACGTCTGGGCGGCAAGGTGGCGGTGATCACCGGGGCCGCGTCGGGGATCGGACTGGGAACGGTCGAGCTGTTCGTGGCCGAGGGCGCCCGGGTCGTGGCCGCCGACATCCAGGACGAAAAGGGCGCCATGCTGGCCAAGCGCTTCCCCGGCCAGGTCGCCTACGCCCATTGCGACGTCACCGACGAGGGCGAGATCGAGGCCGCGCTGAAGCTGGCCAAGTCCGAGTTCGGCGGACTGGACATCCTCTTCAACAACGCCGGCATCTCCGACCGGATGACCTCGATCACCGAAATCACCGCCGAGGACTGGAGCTGGATCTTCGACGTCCTGGTGCGCGGTCCGGCGCTGGGCATGAAGCACGCCGTGCCGCTGATGTTGGAGCGCGGCGGCGGCTCGATCATCAACACCGCCTCGATCGCCGGCCTGCAGGCGGGCTGGGGACCCATCGCCTATTCCACCGCCAAGGCCGGCGTCATCCATATGAGCCGCTCGGCCGCGGCCCAGCTCTCGCCGCAGAAGATCCGGGTTAACGCCATCTGCCCCGGCCTGATCGCCACCTCGATCTTCGGCGCCTCCATGGGCCTGCCGCGCGAGGTCGCCGACCAGATGGCCGCCCGCGTCGCCGACGCCGGGGCCAAGGTCCAGCCGGTGCCCAAGGCCGGCATGCCCGACGACATCGCCCAAGCCGCGCTTTACCTCGCCTCCGACGCCGCGGCCTTCGTCTCGGGCACGCACATCGTGGTCGACGGCGGGATCACCGTGGGCAGCCGCCATTCCTGGGACCAAAGCGCCGGCTCGCCCTTCGCCGCGATGTTCGGCGACCTGGCGCCCGCCCAGTCTTGAGCGGCCCGGCCCCCAGCTTGAAACTCGCGCCGGGGCTCGACCCCGGCAAGCTGGCGGCCGCCTTCGCCCGTTTCGGCCGCCTGCACCTGCCCGGCATATTGCCGCTCGCCCAGGCTCGGGCGGTGAGCACGGCGCTGGCGACCGCCACGCCATGGCACAAGTCCATGCATGTCGGCGCCAAGGGCTACGACTTCGCCCTGGAGACACTGGCGGCCATGCCGGCCGAGCGCCGGGCGGCGCTCGCCGCGGCCATGGTCGAGGGGGGCAAGGCGGGGTTCCAGTACCAGTTCGACGCTTGGCGGCTGTCGGACCTGATGGAGGCCGGCCAGCGCGTCGGCGGCCCCCTGGCGCCCCTGGAGTCCGTCTATGACCTGCTGAACAGCGAGGCCTTCCTCCAGTTCGTCCGCAGGCTGACGGGCGACCCGCGTCCGGCCTATGTGGACGCCCAGGCGACCCGCTACCGGGCCGGCGACTTCCTCTCCGTCCACGACGACGGCGTCGAGGGCAAGAACCGGCTCTACGCCTATGTGCTGAACTTCACCCCGGCCTGGCGCACCGACTGGGGTGGGCTGCTGGCCTTCCACGACGCCGAGGGCCATGTGGCCGAGGCCTATGTCCCGACCTTCAATGCGCTGAACATCTTCCGAGTGCCCCAACTCCACGCGGTGACCCAGGTGGCCAGCTACGCGGCCGGCGAGCGGCTGTCGGTCACCGGATGGATCCGTGAGCGCTGAGCCCCGCGCCGCCCTGACGCCCAATGTGCACGGGGCCCTGTGGATGGTGGCCTCGGCTCTGGCCTTCACCGGCATGACCACGCTGATCAAGTTCCTGGGCGACGACTACCCCGCGGCGCTGCAGACCTTCTACCGTCAGCTGGCCGGCTTCATCGTCCTGCTTCCGATCATCATCCGACGCGGGCGCGGCGCCTATACGACCACCCGGCCGGGCATCCTGCTGTTCCGCTCGGCGGCGGGCACGGTGGGGATGATCCTGTCCTTCTACGCCTTCCAGAAGATGCCCCTGGCTGACGCCAATGCGCTCAGCTTCACCCGCACCCTGTGGCTGGTGCCGCTGGCGGCCCTGGTGGTGCGCGAGACCGTAGGCCCCTTGCGGATCGGCGCGGCCGTGGTCGGCTTCGTCGGCGTGCTGGTCATGCTGCGGCCGGGGGTGGACGGTGCGTTCGCCATCGGCCTGCCGGCGCTGGCCATGCTGGCCTCGTCCTTCCTGTTCGCGCTCACCATCACCGGAATGAAGGTGATGACCCGGGACCACTCGCCCACCGTGCTGCTGGTCTGGGCCGCGACGCTGGGCCTGATCCTGGGCATACCCGGGGCGATCCTAACCTGGCGCTGGCCGGAGCCCTTCGACCTGGTCCTGCTGGGCGCCATGGGGGTGCTGGGGACCATCACCCAGGGCTGCTACATCAAGGGCATGTCGATCGGCGATGCGGCGGCCATGGCGCCCATCGACTATATCCGCCTGGTGTTCACGGTGATCGTCGGGGTCTCGCTGTTCCACGAGATCCCCAGCGTCTGGACCGTGGCCGGCGCGGCCCTGGTGGTGGCCTCGACCCTGTTCATCACCTGGCGCGAGCACCAGCTCAGCAAGCTCAAGAAGGCCGGCGTCGTGGTGAGCGAAGAGCCGCTCTAGACCCCAACCAAGCTCGTCATGGCCGGCCTCCGTGCCGGCCATCCATGAACTCCGCGGTCGCGAATTTGCCTGAACGATCCGCGTGCATGGGTCCCCAAGGACAAGCCCGGGGATGACGACCCTTCAGGGGGTTGGCGCGCCCGTTAGTCGTCGTCGCGCTTCATCTGGGTCAGCAGGCCCTGCGCCGCCTCGCGGTGCCGAGGCTTCAGGTTCTTGCCCACCAGGGCCATGAGGGCGGCGAACACCGCCGCGTCATCGGTGAAGCCCACCACGGCCAGCACATCTGGGATCGCGTCGGCCGGCAGGACGAAATAGGCGAGCGCCGCCATCATCATGGCCTTGGCCGTGCGCGGCGTGGCGGGATCCTTGGCGCAGAACCAGACCGAGAGCGCGTCGCCGGCGAAGGGGATCTTGGCCGCCGTGCGCCGGATCTTCGGCCAGAAGCCCTTGGCCACCCGCTGTTCGTTGACCTGGACCACCGACGGGACCAGGGCCCTAGCCGGATCGAGGGCCTGCTTGGGATCGAAAGCGCCGCCGTTGACGTGGCGTGACGCTTTTGAGTCTGCGCTCATCGGGCTAAAGCCTCCGACATCAGTTTAGACGAGAACGGGAGCCAAGCGTCCATGAAACTCGATTCCTCTATCGCCGCGGTCGTCACCGGCGGCGCCTCGGGCCTCGGCGAAGCCACCGTGCGCCAACTCGCGGCCCACGGCGTCAAGGTCGCCATCTTCGACATGAACGAAGCCAAGGGCGAAGCGGTCGCAAAAGAAGTGGGCGGTGTGTTCTGCAAGGTCAATGTGACCTCTGACGACGAGGTCGACGCGGCCTTCGCCAAGGCCCGCGCGGCCCACGGTCAGGAGCGGATCCTGGTCAACTGCGCCGGCACCGGCAACGCGGCCAAGACCGCCAGCCGCGACAAGACCACCGGCGAGACCCGCCACTTCCCGCTCGACGCCTTCAACATGATCATCCAGATCAACCTGGTCGGCACCTTCCGCTGCATCGCCAAGTCGGCCAAGGGCATGCTGGACCTGGAGCCGATCGACGGCGAGCGCGGCGCGATCGTCAACACCGCCTCGGTGGCCGCCGAGGACGGCCAGATGGGCCAGGCGGCCTATTCGGCGTCCAAGGGCGGTGTGGTCGGCATGACCCTGCCCATCGCCCGCGACCTGGCCGGCGACGGCATCCGGGTGAACACCATTCTGCCCGGCATCTTCAACACCCCGCTGATGAACGCCGCGCCACCGCAGGTGAAGGAAGCCTTGGCCGCCTCGGTGCCCTTCCCCAAGCGCCTCGGCAACGCTGAGGACTACGCCTCCCTGGCGCTGGAGATGATCACCAACGGCTATTTCAATGGCGAGGACGTGCGCCTCGACGGGGCGATCCGGATGGCCCCGCGATAGGGCCTTCGGGCGGACCGGTCGATAAGGCCGGTCCGCCTTATCTATGACGCGGCTTTACCTCCGCCCCGTTTCGGCCTTCCGTAGGGCGGAGTGCTTTGTTGGGGGGCGTGATCGCGTCATGATCGGACGTTGGGCGCAGAGGTTCGCCACCGCGATCGAACACCCGGCGGCGGCCTATGCCGCGGCCCTCGGCGCGGTGGCGCTCGCCAGCGGTCTCCACCACGCCGCCGGCTTCATCCTGGCCGATCCCCCCAATTTCATGGCCTTCTATCCCGCGGTGCTGTTCGCGACGCTGGTGGCGGGCTTGCGCGGAGGGCTGATCGCCACCCTGGCCAGCGTCGGCGTCGTGGCCGCGCCGTGGATGGACGCCCCGAACTATTCGCAGCTCATCTTCTTCATGGTCACGGCGCTCACCACCGTGGTCATCGCCAAGGCGCTGCGCCTGGCCATCGTCCGCGGGATCGCCGCCGAGGAGCGTTTCCGGATATTCCAAGAGCACGGACTGGACGCCTTCGTCATCCTCGAGGCGGTCATCGAGGACGGGGCGGTCGTCGACTTCGCCTGGGTCTACGCCAATCCCGCCGCCGAAGAGATCGCCCCGGACGGCGTCAAGGGCCTGGTCGGCCGCCGGGTGAGCCAGGCCTTTCCCGGCGAGACCGGAGCGGCGACCATCGCCCGCTTCGCCGCGGTGATGACCTCCGGCGGCCCGGACGATATCGAGGTCCGCCGCGTCATCGACGGCCAGGAACGCTATCTGCGCTCCAGCGCGGTGAAGCTCGAGGGTGGGGTGGCGGTCTCGTTCCGCGACGTGACCGCGCAACGCGAGGCCGAGGCCGCCGCCGTCCGGGGCCGCGACCAGTTCCGCAATATCGCCAACGCCGCGCCCGTGCTGATCTGGATGAGCGGCGTCGACCAGCGGGCGAACTGGTTCAACGACACCTGGCTGGCCTTCACCGGCCGCACCCTGGAACAGGAACAGGGCCGCGGCTGGCTGGAGAATGTCCATCCCGACGACCGCGAGCCCTTGCTGGCGGCCTATGCCGAGCATTTCGCCCGCCGCGAGTCCGCGCGGCTGGAATACCGGATCCGCCGTCACGATGGCCGCTACCGCTGGCTGGACGAGGCCGCCGCCCCGGCCTTCGACAGCGAAGGCGCCTTCATGGGCTATGTGGGTTCGTGCGTCGACATGACGGACCGGCGTGTCGCCGAAACCGCTCTTCGCGAAGGCGAGGCCCGCGTCCGCGCCCTGGTCGACAGCCTGCCGCAGCTCATCTGGTCGAACCGGGCCGATGGCTACTGCGACTATCTGAGCCCGCAATGGACCGCCTATACCGGCGTCCCCGCGGCCGACCACTATGGCGACGGGTGGCTGGAGGCCGTCCATCCCGAGGACCGCGACGGAGTCCAGCAGGCCTGGGCCCAGGCGGTGCTCGGCGGCCTGCCCTACGACATCGAATACCGCATCCGCCGCCATGACCGGGTCTATCGCTGGTTCAACGGCCGCGCCTCGGCGATCCGCGACCCGGCCGGGGCGATCCACCGCTGGTTCGGCACGTCCAGCGACATCACCGAGATCGTCGAGGCCCGCGCCGACCTGGAGGTCCGCGTCGCCGAACGCACCCGCGAACTGCAGCAGAGCCTGGAAGAGCGCGCGCGCGCCGAGGCCGCCCTGGCCCAGGCCCAGCGGCTGGAGACCGTCGGCCGCCTGACCGGCGGCGTCGCGCACGACTTCAACAACCTGCTGACCGTGGTGATCGGCGGCCTGGACATGATCCTGCGTCATCCGGAGGACACCGCCCGGGTGCGCCGGCTGGGCGAAGCGGCCCTGGCCGCGGGCCGTCGCGGTGAGCGCCTGACCCGCCAATTGCTGGTCTTCGCCCGCCGCCAGGAGCTGAAGCTGGAGGTGGTCGACGTCCACGGCCTGATCGAACAGGTCGAGCCCCTGGCGCGCCGCGTCGGCGACGAGAGCGTCCCGCTGACCCTGAGCGGCGATCCCGGGGTCGGCATGAGCCGGCTGGATCCGGCCCAGTTCGAGGCCGCCTTGCTGAACCTGGTGGTCAACGCCGTCGACGCCACCGCCGACCGGCCCGGGGCGAGCGTGGAGATCGCCACCGCCCGTCGCACCCTGGCGGAGGGCGAGGTCGCCGGCGCCCAGGCCGGCGACCACATCGTGGTCAGCGTGACCGACACCGGCGTCGGCATGGCGGCCGAGACCCTGGAACGGGCCTTCGAACCCTTCTTCACCACCAAGGAGGTCGGCAAGGGAACGGGTCTGGGGCTCGCCCAGGTCTACGGCTTCATCAAGCAGGTCGGCGGGGCGGTGACCATCGAGTCCGAACTCGGGCGCGGGACCACCGTGGCCCTCTATCTGCCCGCCGCCGAACCTGAGGCGCAGGCCGAGCCGCCCGCCGACCACGTCGATGACGACGGCCGGGCGCAGGGCGCGCGGATCCTGCTGGTGGAGGACGACAGCGCCGTGCGAGCGGTCACCGAGGGCCTGCTGGCCGATCTCGGCTGCCGGGTGGCCAGCGAGGCCGATGGGCCCTCGGCCCTGCGCCGGCTCGCCGGGCCGGAGCGCTTCGACCTGCTGATCTCCGACATCGTCATGCCGGGCGGCGTGAACGGGGCGGAGCTCGCCCGCGCCGCGCGGGCGCGCCATCCCGACCTGCCGATCATCCTCACTACCGGCTATGCCGGCGACCGCCTGCACGAGGCGCCGGACGCCTCATCCTGGCCCGTGCTGCGTAAACCGTTCCGGGCCGACCAGCTCGCCGCGGCCGTCCGCGGCGCGTTGGGCGATGAGCGGGTGGGCGTCTAGGGCGGGGTTCCCCTCACCCACCCTTGCCTCGAGACGACGGCTCGAGAGGACGGGCTAGGGCAGCGGTCCCGAATGTTCACCGCCGCTTCTTCAGGCTGCCCAGCAGGCCGCGCATCAGCTCGCGGGCGATGGTGCTGCCGGCCTGGCGCAGCAAGGATTTGGCGAAGGCCTCGCCCATGCCCTGGCGGTTCGAGGCGCGGGCGCGCGGCTGGGCGCGGCGCGCGGGTTCGTCATCCGGCTCCGCGGCTCGCCGGGCGGGCGGGGCTTCCACGACCTCGGCCGCCGCGGCGGCGCGGGCCTTGAGGGTCTCGAACGCGCTCTCGCGATCCTTGGCGGCGTCATAGAGGCCGCGCACCGGGCTCTGGCCCATGACCGCCGTGCGTTCAGCGGGCGTGATCGGACCCAGGCGCGAAGCCGGCGGCCGGACCAGGGTTTTCTGCACCACGGTCGGCGCCCCGCGCTCGTCCAGCACCGAGACCAGGGCCTCGCCCACGCCTAGGCCCTGGATCGCCTCGGCGGTGTCGAACGCCGGGTTCTCCCGGAAGCTCTGGGCGGCGGCGCGCAGGCCCTTCTGCTCGGCCGGGGTATAGGCGCGCAGGGCATGCTGGATGCGGTTGCCGAGCTGGCCCAGCACCGTCTCGGGAATGTCGGCCGGGTTCTGGGTGACGAAATAGACCCCCACCCCCTTGGAGCGGATCAGGCGAACGACCTGCTCGACCTTCTCCAGCAGCGGCTTGGGGGCGTCGCGGAACAGCAGGTGGGCCTCGTCGAAGAAGAAGGCCAGTCGCGGCTTGTCGGGATCGCCCACCTCGGGCAGCTCCTCGAACAGCTCGCTCATCAGCCACAGCAGGAAGGTGGCGTAGAGCCGCGGGCTGGCGATCAGCCGATTGGCCGCCAGGATGTTGACGTAGCCGCGTCCCGAGCCATCGGTGCGCATCAGGTCCGAGAGCTGCAGGGCCGGCTCGCCGAACAGGCCCGCCCCGCCCTGGTCCTCCAGCATCAGCAGCTTGCGCTGGATGGTGGCCACCGTCGTGGGGGAGACATTGCCGTACTTGGCGCCGAGGGCCGGCGCGTTGTCCGAGGCGAAGGTGAGCGCCGCCTGCAGGTCCTTCAGGTCCAGCAGCAGCAGGCCCTCGTCGTCGGCGGCGCGGAACACCACGCTCAGCACGCCCTCCTGGACGTCGTTCAGCTCAAGCATGCGCGAGATCAGCAGCGGGCCCATCTCCGACACCGTGGCCCGGATCGGGTGGCCCTGCTCGCCGAACAGGTCCCAGAACACCACCGGAGCGGCGGCCGGGTTGAGCGTCAGGTTCATGGTCGCGGCGCGGGCCAGCATCTTCTCATTGGGTGCGCCCAACGCGGCGATCCCGCAGAGGTCGCCCTTCACGTCGGCGGCGAACACCGGCACGCCGGCGTCCGACAACCCTTGCGCCAGGATCTGCAGGGTGACGGTCTTGCCGGTCCCCGTGGCGCCGGCCACCAGGCCATGGCGGTTGGCGCGGTCCAGCCGCAGCATTTCCGGATGGTCGGAAAAGCCGATCATGACGCCGTCGGACATCGTTTGCTCCCAAACACTTCGTAGCGTCGGCCAAGCTAGCCGCGCCGTGCGCCGGCGACCACCGACAAACCGGGAGCGAAATGTGAATGCCGATTACCTGTAGAATCCGAGCAGGTTGGACCGAAATTTAACGATCCGACGGCAAAACACCTGCAATTCCCGCTCGAACCAGGGTAGGGATCGCCAAAATTGACGCGGACCTCCCCGACGCGGACAGTCGCGGTCGAACAGGGAGCTCCGCGAGAGACCGATGCCCGAAGCCGCCTCCCAATCGTCCGTCACCCGCACCGCCACGGTCATCCTGGCGGTGATCGCCTGCGGGGCGGCGCTCTACTGGCTGCGAGGCATCCTTACACCCCTGGCGCTGGCGGTCTTCCTGGCGGTGATGATCGACGGTTTCGCCCGGGTGATCCGCTCGCGCCTGCCCTGGGTGAGCGAGCGGGCGGCCCTGCCGGCGGCCATCGTGCTTTCGGTGCTGCTGTTCGGCGGCTCGACCTTCGTCATCGCCGAGAACGCCACCAGCTTCGTCGGACAGCTGGTCGCCTACACGCCTCGCCTCAACGGCCTGATCGCCCAGGTGGCGGGCCTGCTGGGCGTCGACGTGCCGCCGACGGTCAACGAGCTCTTCGTCCAGTTGAACCCCGGCGCCTACCTGGCCGACGTCGCCAAGGGCCTGCAGGGATTCGCCTCCGACGCCTTCTTCATCCTGATCTATCTTGGCTTCATCATCGCCTCGCGGCGCGGGTTCCAGCGCAAGGTCGTGGGCCTGTTCCCGCACCATGCCGAGCGGGCGGAGGCCATGGCGGCCTTCCGCCGCATCCGCGACGGGGTGGAGCGCTATCTGTGGGTCCAGACGGTCACCGGCCTGATCATCGCGGTGGCGTCCTGGATCGCCATGGCGGTGATGGGCCTCGACAACGCGATCTTCTGGGCCTTCCTGATCTTCATCGCCTCCTACATCCCGGTGATCGGCGGGGCGGTGGGCATCCTGGCGCCGCCGATCTTCGCGCTAGTCCAGTTCCCGACCTTCTGGCCCGCGGTGATCCTGCTGGGGGCGCTGCAGGCCATCCAGTTCGTGGTCGGCAACATCGTCCTGCCGCGCATGCAGGGCGACAGCCTCAACATGGACCCGGTTGTGGTCCTGCTCAGCCTGGCCTTCTGGGGCGTGCTCTGGGGCATGGCGGGCATGTTCCTGTCCACGCCGCTCACCGTCATGGCCATGGTGATCCTGGCCCAGTTCAGCGGCACCCGCTGGCTGGCGGTGCTGCTCTCGGCCGACGGCGAGCCGGAGAAACTGCGCGACCACAAACCGACCGGCACGCCGGACAAGAAACCCTCGCCCGAAAGGCGCACCCCCGCGTCACGCAAGCGTGAACCCATATCCTGAAAACCAGGGTCTTCAACTTGGCTTCTTCCTACCTATCTCAGTCTTGTTCGGGAAACCCCCGATCTCCTGGCGACGCCGGCTTTAGCCCCAGCCGCCGCGAGCCCCGAGTGTTCCGCCTCGCCCCCCAGGGCGGAACAACGCGCCGCCGGACTCTCTCCTCCGGCGGCGTTCTCGTGTCTGGAGGCCCCCTTCTTGAGAATGGAGGCGGGTCGTGAGCAAGGCTCCCAGAAAAAGCTCCGCCCAGCGCGCCCTGATCGCCGCCTTCGGCAAGCTCGTCAGCGACGAGAGCGACGCGGCCCGCGACTTCATCACCCAGGCGGCGGAGGACGCGGCCCCGGACGAACTGCCCGAGATTTCGACCGCCGCGCTCGCGGCCCTGCTGGCCGACTTCTGGGGCTTCGCCGCCACGCGCAAGGGTTCGGCCCCGGCGATCCGGCTGGCCCCCGTGGACGGCGCCCCGGAGCTGGAACGGCTGGAGATCCTGCAGAACGACGCGCCCTTCCTGGTCGACAGCGTGATGGGCGAGATCGCCGATCAGGGGCTGTCGGTGCGGGCCATGTTCCACCCCATCGTCGCCGTGGCCCGAGACCGCAAGGGCGCGCGGCTGGCCGAGGGCGTTCCCCGCCGCGAATCGATGATCCAGGTGATCCTGGAGAAGGTCGGGGCCGATCGCGAGGCCGCCCTGATCGCCGGGCTGAAGGCGACCCTCGACGACGTGCGCGCCGCCGTCGACGACTTTCCGGCCATGCTGGCCCTGATGGCTCGCGCCATTGCTGAGCTGAAGATCTCGCCCGCCAGCGCCGCTCGCGACGAGGACGCGGACTTCCTGGAGTGGCTGCACGACGAGCACTTCGTCTATCTCGGCGCGCGGATCTACGAATATCCGCGCCTGAAGAACGGCGACTATGCCGCCGAGGAACCGCTCTTCCTGCCCGAGGACGGCCTGGGCGTGCTGCGCGATCCCACGCGCACGGTCCTGCGCCGCACCTCCGAGCCCGCCCTGCTAACCGCCCAGATCCAGGCCAGCCTTGGGGCCGATCCGGTGACCGTGGCCAAGTCCAATGTCCGCTCGCGCGTCCATCGGCGCGGCTACATGGACTATGTGGGCGTCAAGCGGTACGGCGCCGACGGCAAACCCTCGGGCGAGATCCGCTTCGTCGGCCTGTTCACCGCCGAGGCCTATGACGAGCCGGCCCATACGGTGCCGCTGATCCGCGCCAAGGTCGCCAACATCCTGGCCCGCGCCGGCAAGGTCCCCGGCAGCCACAACGAAAAGCGGCTTCGCAACATCCTGGAGAGCTATCCCCGCGACGAGCTGTTCCAGGCGGCCGAGGACGACCTTCTGGCCATGTCGCTGGCCATACTGCACCTCTACGACCGGCCCCGCGTGCGGCTGTTCGAGCGGCGCGACCCCTTCGACCGCTTCGCCTCCGTGCTGCTCTACGTGCCACGCGAACGCTACGATTCCGCCCTGCGCGAGCGGGCCGGCGACTTGCTGGCCGAAGCCTATGGCGGCCGGGTGTCGGCCTATTATCCGACCTTCTCGGACTCGCCGCTGGCCCGGGTGCACTTCATCATCGGCTTCCAGCCGGGCGCCCACGACCAACCCAACCTGAAGGCCGTCGAGGCCCAGATCGCCGCGGCCTCCCGCACCTGGTCCGACCGCTTCGCCGCGGCCGTGCGCGGCTCGGGCCGCGACACCCCGCAGGTGGCCCAGATCGTCGGCCGCTACGCCGAGGCCTTTTCCGCCGGCTACCGCGAGCGCTACCACGTCGAGGAGGCCCTGGCCGACATCGCGGTCATCGAGAGCCTGGCTCCCGGTGAGCCGGTGCGGGTGCGCGCCTTCCGCCGGGCCGCGGACTCCAAGACCCAGTTCCGCTTCAAGCTCTACCGCCCGGGCGCGCCCGCACCACTGGCCGACGTCCTGCCGATCCTGGAGAACATGGGTCTCATGGCCATGGTCGAGAGCGGCTTCCCCGTGACGCCGGCCGGCGCCCGGCGGGTCTATGTCCACGAGTTCGAGATCGACGACGCCCACGGCGAGCATCTGGTGTTCGACGACCTGCGCGCGGCCTTCGAGGACGCCTTCGTGGCGGTCTGGACCGGCGCCACCGAGAACGACGGCTTCAACCGCCTGGTGCTGGAGCTCTCGATCTCCTGGCGCGAGGCCGCCTTGATCCGCGCCCTGTCGCGTCACCGCCAGCAGTCGGGCCTCGATCCCAGCCAGCGGGTCACCGAGACCGCGCTCACCAACCATCCGGGCGTGGCGCGGCTGATCCTCGACCTGTTCCGCACCAAGTTCGACCCGGCTATCGCCGCCGATCTGAACGCCCGCTCCGCCCAGGCCGTGAAGGTCATGGACGAGATCACCTCGGCCCTGCAGCTGGTCGACAGCCTGGACGACGACCGGGTCCTGCGCCGCCTGGCCCTGCTGGTCGCCGCCACCGTGCGGACCAACTATTACCAGCTCGACGCCGAGGGCCGGGTGAAGCCCTATATCAGCTTCAAGGTCGCCTCTCCGCAGGTGGCCGACCTGCCCCTGCCCAAGCCCTATCGCGAGATCTTCGTCTGGGCGACCCACGTGGAGGGCGTGCACCTGCGCTTTGGCCCCGTCGCCCGCGGCGGCCTGCGGTGGTCCGACCGCCGCGACGACTTCCGCACCGAGGTCCTGGGCCTGGTGAAGGCACAGCAGACCAAGAACGCCGTCATCGTGCCGGTGGGCTCCAAGGGCGGTTTCTATCCCAAGCAGCTGCCCAAGGGCGGGACCCCGGACGCCATCCGCGCCGAGGCCATCCGCGCCTACAACACCTTCCTCTGCGGCCTGCTCGACCTCACCGACAACCTCGACGCCGAGGGCAAGGTGATCCATCCGCAGGGCGTCGTGGTGCATGACGGGGACGACCCCTATCTGGTGGTCGCCGCCGACAAGGGCACGGCCACCTTCTCCGACATCGCCAACGGCGTGGCTGAGTCCTACGGCTTCTGGCTGGGTGACGCCTTCGCCTCGGGCGGCTCGGCGGGCTACGACCACAAGGTCATGGGCATCACCGCCCGCGGCGCCTGGGAAGCGGTCAAGCGCCACTTCCGCGAACTGGGCAAGGACATCCAGACCGAGCCCTTCACCGTGGTCGGCGTGGGCGACATGTCCGGCGACGTGTTCGGCAACGGCATGCTGCTCTCGACCCAAATCCGGCTGCAGGCGGCCTTCGACCACCGCCACATCTTCATCGACCCCGATCCGGACATCGCCGCCGCCTACAAGGAGCGCGAGCGGATGTTCGCCCTGCCACGCTCGTCCTGGGACGACTACGACCGCAAGAAGATATCCAAGGGCGGGGGGATATTCCCGCGCAGCCTGAAGTCGATCCCGCTCAGCCGCGAGATCAAGGCCCTGCTGGGCGTCGAGGCCGACAGCCTGACCCCGGCAGAACTGATGCACGCCATCCTCAAGGCGCCGGCCGAGCTGCTCTATGTCGGCGGCATCGGCACCTATGTAAAGGCGCGCCATGAGACCCATATCGAGGTCGGCGACAAGGCCAACGACGCCATCCGCGTCAACGCCGACGAGCTCAAGGTCAAGGTGATCGGCGAGGGCGCCAATCTCGGCCTCACCCAGGCCGGCCGCATCGCGTTCGCGCTGAAGGGCGGGCGGATCAACACCGACGCCATCGACAATTCCGCCGGGGTCGATTCCTCCGACCACGAGGTCAATATCAAGATCCTCACCGGCATGCTGGAGCGCAACGGGGTCTTCAACCGGCCCAAGCGCGACAAGCTGCTGAAGTCGATGACCGAGGATGTCGGCCGCCACGTGCTGACCCACAACTACGACCAGACCCTGGCGCTCTCGCTGATGGACCAGGACGCCCCGGGCGAGCTGGAACCGCACGCCCGGTTCATGAGTCTGTTGGAATCCCGCGGCCAGCTCGACCGCGCGGTGGAGGGCCTGCCCGACAACAATGCCATCGCCGAGCGTCGCCAGGCCGGCAAGGGGCTGACCCGGCCGGAAGAGGCCATCCTGCTGGCCTATGGCAAGCTGGAGCTCAAGCGGCACATGGTCGAGAGCGAGGTCCCGGACGACCCGTTCTTCGAGGATGTCCTGGAGGGCTATTTCCCCAAGGGGGTGCGCAGGTTCGACGAGGCCCTGCGCCGCCACCGCCTGCGCCGCGAGATCATCACCACCGTGACGGCCAACGACGTCATCAACCGTTGCGGACCGTCCTTCCCCGAACGGCTGATGGCCGCGGCCTCCTGCGACGTGACCGCCTTCATCACCGCCTATGAGGCGGCCAAGGCGGTGCTGGGCCTCCCGGCCCTGTGGAACCAGGTCTCGGCCCTGGACGGCAAGATCCCGGCGGCGGGCCAGATGGCCCTCTACCGGCGCCTGGCCTACACCCTGCGCGGCGAGACCTTCTGGCTGGCCCGCCGCGCGGCCCGCTCCGGCGGTGGGGTCGATGCCCTGGTCAAGCGCTACGGCCCCGGCGCGGCGACGCTCAAGAAGCTGATCCCGGAGGTCCTCTCCCCGGTCGAACGCGAGCGCCTGGAGACCCAGGTGGCTCGCATGATCGAGGCCGGCGCGCCCGAGGACCTGGCCCGCCCGGTCGCCAACCTGCAGCCGCTCACCACCGCCGTCGACCTGGTCGACCTGGCCGACGCCTCAAGCTGGGCCCTGGCCAACGTCGCCCGGCTCTATCACCAGGTCGGACGCGTCTTCGCCTTCGACCGCCTTCGCGCCGCAGCCGGCGGATTCACGGCCGGCGACAGCTTCGAGCGCACCGCCGTGCGGCGCCTGGTGGAGGACCTGCTGGCCGAACAGGCCGCGGTCACCCGGGCGATCATGGCCTTCGCCGGGAACGCCCAGGCGGGCGAAAGCGTCGAGACCGCCCAGGCCGCCATCGGCTCCTGGACCGCCCTGCGCCGCGACCTCGCCGAGGCCGCCCGCAAGTCGGTGGAGGAGATCGAGGCGGCCGGCGGCGGCTGGAGCTTCGCCAAGCTCACCATCGCCAACGCCGCCCTGCGCGAACTGGCGAGCGCGGAGGTGGGGAAGAAGCGGTAGGGCCAGCCCGGTGAGCTAGTGCCGGAACACCCGCACGCCAGTGAAGGCCATGGCCAGGCCGGCGGCGTCGGCGGCGTCGATCACCTCCTGGTCGCGGATCGAGCCGCCCGGCTGGATCACAGCGGTCGCGCCAGCTTCCGCGGCTTGAAGCAGACCGTCGGCGAAGGGGAAGAAGGCGTCGGAGGCGCAGGCCGAGCCCTTGGCCAGCGACGCCGGCAAGCCCGCGGCCTCCGCCGCCTCGCCCGCCCGCAGGGCCGCGATCCGCGCCGAGTCCTTGCGGTTCATCTGGCCCGCGCCGATCCCCGCGGTCTGGCCATCCTTGGCGTAGACGATGGCGTTGGACTTGACGTGCTTGGCCACGGTGAAGGCGAACAGCATGTCGGCGATCTCGGCCGGCGTCGGCTGGCGCCTGGTGACGATCTTGAGGTCGGCGGCGGTGATGTGGGCGGTGTCGCGGCTCTGCACCAGGAAGCCGCCAGCCACCTGCTTGTAGGCGTCGCCCGCCGCGCGCGGATCGGGCAGGCCGCCGGTCAGCAACAGGCGCAGGTCCTTCTTCTTGGCGAAGAGCGCGATGGCGTCCTCGTCGGCCTCGGGGGCCACCACCACCTCGGTGAAGACCTTGATGATCTCCCGGGCGGCGGCGGCGTCCAGCCGGCGATTGACCGCCACGATGCCGCCGAAGGCCGAGACCGGATCACACTGCAGGGCGCGCTCATAGGCGCTCTTCAGGTCCGAGCCCAGGGCCACGCCGCAGGGATTGGCGTGCTTGATGATCGCCACGGCGGCGGCCGACGCAGGGTCGAACTCGGCCACCAGCTCGATGGCCGCGTCGGTGTCGGCGATGTTGTTGTAGCTGAGCGCCTTGCCCTGCATCTGGCGGGCGGTGGCGACGCCGATGCGCGGGGTCTCCTCGGCGTAGAAGGCCGCGGCCTGATGCGGGTTCTCGCCATAGCGCATGGTCTGGACCAGCTTGCCGGCGAAGGCGCGGCGGGTGGGGGCGGCCTCGCCCAGCGACCTGGCGAACCAGGCCGAGATGGCCGCGTCATAGGCCGCGGTGCGGGCATAGGCGCGCGCCGCCAGCTTCTTCCGCAGGTCGAGGCTCGTGCCGCCGTCAGCCTTGAGCTCGGCTAGCACCTCTTCCAGGTCGGCGATCTCGGTGCAGATGGCCACATAGCCGTGGTTCTTGGCCGCCGAGCGCACCATGGCCGGGCCGCCGATGTCGATGTTCTCGACGCAGTCCTCGAAGGAGCCGCCCTTCGCCACCGTGGCCTCGAACGGATAGAGGTTCACATAGACGATATCGATGGCGCCGATGCCGTGGTCGGCCATGGCCTTGGCGTGGTCGGGCGCGTCGCGCACCCCCAACAACCCGCCATGCACGATGGGGTGCAGGGTCTTCACTCGCCCGTCCATCATCTCGGGAAAGCCGGTCAGGTCCGAGACGTCCTTCACCGCCAGGCCGGCGGCGGCGATGGCGGCGCGCGTGCCGCCCGTGGAAACCAGCTCGACGCCCAGTTCGGCCAGGACCTTGGCGGCCTCGACCAGGCCGGTCTTGTCGGAAACCGAGATCAGGGCGCGCTTGGGCGCGACACGGTCGGGGGCGGGCGGGAAATTCGGCGCGGCGGGCACGGCAGTCTCCTGATGCGTTTCAAGGAAATTGCCCAGGCGAGCGGCATATGAGATTCCGCGCTCCCCGGTGGTCGCCCACCTTCATTCGCCAGTCACACGGAATGGCGGCGGCATAGGCCCGGAGCGGCGTCAGGTCAATCCAGCAGCGGATTGACAGCGCATTGTCACTGTGGCGGCGGCCAGATGTCGGCGGCGGCGAGTTTCCAGCGGATGCGGGCGCCGGTTTCAACCCGGGCCTGGCCGCGCAGGACGACCTGTTGGGCTCGCCTGGGCTGGCTATCCTGGAAAAAGACCGAGGGCTCCACCGAGGCGTCGTTGGCGTCGTTGCGCAGCCACCAGCCGTGCTCCTGGTCGCCCGCCTGCAAGAGGACGCTCTTGCCGTCGCGGGCCAGGCTGGCCTTGACGTCCGGGTGCAGGTGGAAGCGCACGGTGAAGGGCACGAAGCGGCGGCCGGCCTCGCCCAGGTCGACGCCGGGCCGGGCCGGGAGGAAGCGGTCCTCGCCGCGCAGCTCGTCGGCGGCGAGGTCGAGATAGAGCCGGCGCTCGTGACGCAGGCCGAACCGCCTGGCCCAGCCATCATGGGCCAGCTCCAGCCAGACCGCCCCTTCGGCCTCCTGCCTCCGGGCGTCGACGGCGTCATAGGCGCCCACCAGCCGCGGCCCCAGCACCCCGGCGCGGAACCCGCCCAGCGGCGCGCCGCAGGCCTGGTCGCCGAGGGTGGCGGTCGAGCCGGCGTCCGCCGTCCGCAGGGCCGGGGGGCCCACCGCATCGGGCGACCAGGCGCATGCCACGATCACCCGACGGCCGCCGATCAGCAGCTCCATGGCCAGGGGTTGAGCGCAGGCGGTGACGCTCCACGGCCCTCGGGCCGGCGGGCCGGCGTCGGCGATCACCTGCAGGCTGCGGCCCTCCAGTCGCTGGTAGCCGTTGCGCGCCGTGGGCAGCTTGGCCGAGGCGCCCTCGCTGGCCCGGGCGGCGGACACATAGGCGGCGGTTCCGCCCTCGCCGCCCTGCAGGTCAGGCAGGCCGCCGTCGGCCAAGGTGAAGAAGCGCACCGCGCCGGCCAGCCGGTCGATGGCCCGCAGCATCTCGTCGGGCGGGGCGATCCCTCGATGCACCAGGGCCTCGTCCAGGGCCTGCAGGTCGAACAGCAGTTCCAAGGCCGCGCGTGGGCAGCGCGAGGCGTGCCCGCCGTCCGGCCGCACCGTCACCGGCAGGACGCGTTGCAGCCGCGACAATCCCTTGGCGATCAGGTCCTCCCCGGCGTCGCCCGCCAGCGCGCCGCCGGCCAGGGCCGCGGAGCAGGCGCGCTCGGCGGCGCGCACCGGTCCGTCGATCAGGCCCGCCAGGTGCCGCGCCTGGCGGGCCAGGTCCTGGGCGATCAGTCCGGCCTCGGCGTCCGAGGCCTTGGCGCTGATGGCCTTGGCCGCGCAGGCCAGATTGAACACCCGCCGCTCCAGCACCTCGGGCGACCAGGCGAAGCCGTTCCAGCGGCCGAACAGCCGCCGCCAGTCCAGGGTCAGCCGCAAGGCCTCGGCCGCGCCGTCGTCGCCCACGGCGATCAGGTCGCGGCTCCAGTCGAACCGGTGCAGGGCCGCGGCGAAGCGGCGGGACGGGCTGGGCCGGTCCCAGGGATCGCCGCCCACCCCGGCCTCCAGGCTGGCGCCGCCGAACTCGAAACGTCCGGCCAGGATGCGCCGTCCAGCGGCCAGATCGGCCGGGCGAGGATCCTTGGGTTCGCCGGCCAGGCCCTCGGCCCTCGGGCGCGACAGCAGCCAGCGGTGCAGCCCGGTCCCGGCCCATTCGCGGCGAAGCGCGCGGCGTCCGCCCTCCGCCAGGGCCAGGGCCCAGGCGCCGCCGGGTGTGTCGAAGATCGCCGGAGGGCCGCCGGCCAAGACCCTAGCCGCCCTTCAGCGCGCGGATATTGCCGGCATAGGCCTCGGGGCCGCCCTTGAACACGGCGGTGCCGGCCACCAGCGCCGTGGCGCCCGCGGCCACGCAGAGCGGGGCGGTCTCCACGGTCACCCCGCCATCGACTTCCAACTCGATCGGCCGGCCGGTCTCGTCGATCATCTTGCGCAGGCGCTCGATCTTCCTGAGCTGCGAATGCATGAACTTCTGGCCGCCGAAGCCCGGATTGATCGACATGACCAGGATCAGGTCGACCTCGTCCATCATCCACTGGATGACGCTGGGATCCGTGGAGGGGTTGAACACGACCCCCGCCTTGGCGCCCAGCTCGCGAATGCGTTTCAGGGTCCGGTTGAGGTGCGGACCGCTCTCGGGATGGACGCTGATGATGTCGGCGCCGGCCTGGGCGAAGGCCTCGAGATAGGGGTCCACCGGGGCGATCATCAGGTGGACGTCGAAGGGGATCTTGGCGTGCGGGCGCAGGGCTTTGACGATGTCGGGACCGAGCGTGATGTTGGGCACGAAATGACCGTCCATGACGTCCACATGCACCCAGTCTGCGCCGGCCGCCTCGATGGCGGCGACCTCCTGGCCCAGCTTGGCGAAGTCCGAGGCCAGGATGGACGGGGCGATGATCGGAGCGCGGGTCATGATCCTCGACTTAGCCAAGCCCGGCCGTCGCGCCAACCGACATTTCGTCAGGCGTTACGGGTGAACCGGGCCACGTAGAAGCCGTCCTGCCCGCCCGGCCGCTGGTGGGGCAGCAGCCGCAGCGTCCCGTCGGCCAGCCGGCTGGCCTCCGGCGCGCCGCCCTCGCCGGGCGCGACGGGTGATAGCGACAAGCCGGGATGGCGCGCCAGGAAGCCCGCGACCTGGCCCTCGCCCTCCTCGGGCTCCAGCGAACAGACGCAGTAGACCAGCCGCCCGCCGACCTTGGTGCGCCGCGCCGCGGAGTCCAGCAGGCGCGCCTGCACCCCGGCCAGGGCGGCCACGTCGCCGGGGCGGGCGGCCCACAGAACGTCGGGATGGCGGCGATAGGTGCCGGTGGCGCTGCAGGGGGCGTCCAACAGCACGGCGTCGAACTCGCGGGTGTCGGCCCAGTCGCCGGCCTCGGCGGCGGTGACCTCGGCGCCGAGCCCCATGCGTTGCAGGTTCTCGCTCACCCGCACCAGGCGCGCGGCGGAACGGTCGATGGCCGTGACGGTGGCCCCCGCCGCAGCCAACTGCAGGGTCTTGCCGCCGGGCGCGGCGCACATGTCGAGGGCGGTCTCGCCGGGCTTGACGTCCAGCAGGCGCGCGGGGATGGCGGCGCTGGCGTCCTGCACCCACCAGGAGCCGGCCTCATAGGCGGGCCAGGCGGCCACGTCACCCTTGCGGGCGGTGCGCAGGGTCCCGCCGGGCAAGGCCTCAGCCTCGAGCTCGGCGGCCAGGGCCTCGAGCCCTTCGGCCGACCGGGCCGACAGGTCGGTGGCCGGTTCGTCGGCGATCAGGGCGGCCATGTCGTGCGCCGCCTGGGGTCCGAAGGCCGCGCTCCAGCGGGCGTACAGCCAGCCCGGGGCCAGGGATTCGGGTTCGTCCAGGTTCGGCGGCTCGCGCAGCAGGCCGCGCAGCACGGCGTTGACCAGGCCCTTGAAGGCCCGGGTCGAGGAATGGCTGGCCGCCAGGTCGACGCTGGTGGTGACCGCGGCGAAGGCGGGGGTGTCCAGCACGAAGGCCTGGATCACCCCGATCCGCAGGATGTTGCGCACCGCGTCCGGCGGGGCCTTGGCGAGCTTGGCGTCGAGCGCCCGATCGACGGCGCCGAGCCGGCGCAGGGTGGCCATGGCGAGCGCCATGGCGAAGCCCCGGTCGCGGGGCGGCAGGGCGCCGAAGGCCGGGCGGTTGAGCGCTTCGTCCAAGCCCGCGCGGCGCGCCAGGCTGGCCGAAAGGATGTCGAGGGCCGCGCGGCGGGCCGGCAGGCCGAGGTCGGTGTCTGTGGTCACCGGCGCGGCGTGCCCCCAAAGAAGCGGCGACGCAAGCCCGCCGATGCTGGCGAACGGTCGACGAAAGCCCTAAATTCGACCCATGACCGATCAGACCCCGCCGAACGCCGCGCCGGACAAGGCGCTCACCCCCGCCGCCCGCCGGGCGCTGGAAGAAGCCGCCGCGCGCCATGCGGTCGAGGCCGAGGCCGCCGAACGCGCCGCCGAGCTGGGCGGTCCCAAGGGCCCCGAACCCACGCGCTTCGGCGACTGGGAGCGCAAGGGCATAGCGGTTGATTTTTAACCCTAACGCTCCCGCCTGAGGGGCAAGCGGTCGCGAGGTGGCCGCCCCGCGCCTAGGTTCCGCTCGAAGTCTTGTGTGCGGAGGCGGTCATGCGTCGGATCTTGAGCGCGGTTGTCGGTCTAACCCTGGTGAGCGGCGCGAGCTCCGCCGTCGCCCAGGACCGCTACCCCGAGCTGATGGGCGGGCCGGGACAGGGTCCCAGCCACCGCTACGGTGAGCGCTACGAACAGGGCGGCTACGCCGACGACCGCCGGATGGCCTATGCCGAGCGCAGCATCCAGGACGAGGAATACGACAGCGGCTGGCGCGGGCGTTATGTGGACCCAGATCGCGTCCCAGACCGCTACGGCCCGTCCGACCATGAGCGCCGCTATGTCGAGGCGCCGCGCTACGACCATGGCCGCGAGCGCACTCGAGGCTACGGCTACCAGATCCCGACCTATGGCTACGCCTCGCAGAACTACGGCTGGCCGGGCGCGGCCTGTCGCTCGACCTGCGGCGGCCGCGTCGCGGGCGAGATCGGTGTCCACCCCGGCTTCTTCTACGATTACGGCGGCGTCGGCGGTTACATGGACGGCGGCGGCTATGGCGGGGGCGGGGGCTACGCCGTCGTCGGAGCGGGCGCCTTCGCCGGCGCTTCGTCGCGGGCCTCAGCCTCGGCCGTCTCGTCCTCGCGCGTCAATGTCGGCATCGGCGGCCGCGGCGGCCACCACGGCGGCGGCTGCAAGGGCGGCTGCGGCGGCGGCAAGCACTAAGCCCCGAACATCTCGGCCGCCACCCGCAGGGCCGCCTCGCGCGGGTCGTTGGCGGCGCTGATCGGGCGGCCGCAGACGATGTGGCTGGCCCCGGCCTTCAGCGCCTCGGCGGGCGTGGCGGCGCGGGCCTGGTCGTTCTTGGCCGACCAGTCGGGGCGGACGCCCGGCGTCACCACCAGGAAGTCCTTGCCGCCGATGGCGCGGGCCAGGGCCGCCTCGTGCGGGCTGGCGATCACCCCGTCGCAGCCGGCCTTCACCGCATGATGGATGCGCCGCTCGACCAACTGGCGGGCGGTCTCGGTGAAGCCCATCTCGATCAGGTCGGGATCGGCCAGGCTGGTCAGGACGGTGACGCCCAGGATCTTCAGCGACGAACGGCCCTTGCCGCGCACCGCGGCCTCCATGACCTGAGGCTCGGCGTGGACGGTCAGGAAGTCGCAGCCAGTGTCGGCCAGGACGCTGGCGGCCCGCTGCACCGTGGTGCCGATGTCGTGCAGCTTCCAGTCCAGGAACACCTGCTTGCCCTGGCCCTTCAGCTCGCGGGCCAGGCCCATGCCGCCGCCGGTGGCGAACAGTTCCAGCCCCACCTTGTAGAAGCTCACCGCGTCGCCCAACGCCGCGACGAGGGCGCAGGCCTCCTCCACCGTCGGAAGGTCCAGCGGCACGATCAGGCGGGGATCGCAGCGGACGGCGGCGGCGGCGAGGCTCATGGCGGGCTCCATGCAGGGGCGCGCGACCTCCAAAGCGGAGTTCGGCGCGGCGTCGAATTGGGCTAAGACCCAGCCATGAGCCAGTGGGACTTCGCGGTCAACTTCTTCGTCGCCCTGTTCGCCCTGATCGACCCGATCGGGAACGTCCCGCTGTTCGCGGCGGCGACCAATGGGGTCAAGGGCCGCGAGAGCCGCCTGATCGCGGTCTACCTCTCGCTGTTCGTGCTGGTCTTCCTGACCTTCTTCTACTTTTCCGGCCTGGCCCTGCTGGAGTTCTTCGGCATCTCGCTGGCGGCCTTCCGGATCGCCGGCGGGGTGATCCTGTTCCTGCTGGGCCTGGACATGGTGCGCAACGACTTCACCGCCAGCCTGACCCTCGACGGCGACGACGGGACGACGGCCGGCGGCAAGGCCCAGGCCCGCGCCCGGTTCGAGCGGATGATCGTCCCCTTCGCCATGCCGCTGCTGATCGGGCCCGGCGCCATCTCGACGGTGGTGATCTACGCCAGCGAGGCCAAGCGGTTCGGGCTGGCCGGGGCCGCGGTTGGCGTGGCGGTGATCGCCGCCCTGGCGCTCGCCACCATGCTCAGCTTCTGGGCCACCCCGGTGATCACCAAGCTACTGGGCCGCATCGGCCTGACCATCGTGGTCCGGGTGCTGGGCCTGATCCTGTGCGCCCTGGCGGTGCAGTTCATCCTGGCGGGGATCGCCGAGTCGACGGCGGGCGTCATCCTGCGCGAGGCGGCGGCGCCCTACGCGAAGTAGCGCTACTTCCAATCAAAGAGTGTCATCCCGGAAAGCGCGGAGCGCTTGTCCGGGACCCATAGGCGCCGAATCCAATCCAGATGGCGAAGCGCCCGCCACTTCCTGCCCCATCAGGTGTTCATGGGTCCCGGTCTTGCCTCGCAAACCGGGATGACGGCCTTCGTATAGCTCTAGACCTTCCCCCGGAATCGCGGTCCCTGGCTCGCCATGAGCGCCAGGGCCCAGTCGTCGGGGACCAGCTTGGCGAAGGCGGCGATGGCCTTGTTGGGCGCGCCGGGGACGCAGATGGCGCGGTTGGCCTCCACGGCCTCGTAGCCGGCGGCGGCCACCTCGTCGGCGCCCAGCCACATCCACTCGGGCACGCCGCGGCTGATCTGGTCGCGGGTGTGATTGACGTCGTGGAATTCCGAATAGGTGAAGCCCGGACACAGCGCGCTCACATGCACGCCGGTCGCCTGGTTTTCCAGGTGCAGGCTCTGGGAGGCCTTCACCAGATAGCTCTTGGTCGCGCCATAGAGCGTCGCCCCCGCCGAGCCGGGGATCAGGCCGGCCAGGGAGGCCACATTGACGATCCGCCCGAAGCGACGCTCGACCATGCCCGGCAGCACCCTGTGGGCCAGTTCCGTCGGTGCGGTCAGCATCACCTGCAGGAAGGCCGCGTGGGCCTCCCACGGGGTCTCCAGGAAGCCGCCGGGGATGCCGTAGCCGGCGTTGTTGATCAGGGCGTCCACCACCCGCCCGTGGGCGGTCAGGTGCTCCAGGATCGCCACGGGCGCGTCGGGCTCGGCCAGGTCGGCGGTGGCGGTGAGGGTCTCCACGCCGTAGCGCAGGCGGATCTCCTCGGCCAGCTTGTCCAGCCGGTCGGTGCGCCGGGCGGTCAGCGCCACGTCGTAGCCGTGGCTGGCGAAGATCCGTGCGAAGGCCGCGCCGATGCCGGCCGAAGCCCCCGTCACCAGCGCCAGTCTGCGATCCATGTCGGCCCTCGAACCTCTCGAAGCGGTCAGGCTCCGAAGGTGGCCAAAGCGCCGGGAAGGTCAAGCCGCGCGCGCTTCGAGACCGTGAGCGTCAGCATGACGCGGCCACGCCGACGTTGTATGGGGCTCCAATCGGGTGTATCGCGCCCGCCGCGACGGCATCGGGCCGCCCAAGGGAACCTCCTCCTCGTTCCCGGAGACTTTGGATGGCTGATCCGGCCGACGCCCTTCGGGGTGCTGGAGAAGAGTCGCACTCCGCTCACAAGAAGGAAGGCTTCTGGGCGCTCGCCCTCGGCTCCGTGGGCGTGGTGTTCGGCGACATCGGCACCAGCCCTCTCTACGCCATGCGCGAGGCCCTGGCCCATTCGCGCGGCGGCGGAACCGACGAACTCGCCGTGCTAGGCGTGGTGTCGCTGGTCACCTGGGCGCTGATCCTCATCGTTACGATCAAGTACGTCGTCTTCCTGATGCGCGCCGACAACAAGGGCGAAGGCGGTACGCTGGCCCTGATGGCCCTGGCCCAGCGTTCGCTTGGCCGGCGGTCCCGGGCGGTGTTCATCCTGGGCGTGGTCGGCGCGGCGCTGTTCTACGCCGACGGTGTGATCACCCCCGCCGTTTCGGTCCTGGGCTCTATCGAGGGGCTCAAGGAAGTCCCCGGCATGGGCGATAGGCTGGCGCCCCTCGTGCTTCCCCTGTCGGCGGGCATCCTCATCGCCCTCTTCATGGTGCAGTCCCGCGGCACGGCCAGCGTGGCGCGGCTGTTCGGACCGATCACGGCCCTATGGTTCGTCACCCTTGGAGCGCTTGGGCTGCTGCATATTGGCGACGATCCGTCGATCATCCGGGGGCTGCTCCCGCACTACGGGGTGATGTTCCTGTTCTCCAACGGCCTGCTCGGCTTCGTCATCCTGGGCAGCGTCTTCCTGGCGGTCACCGGGGCCGAGGCGCTCTATGCGGACATGGGGCATTTCGGCAAGAAGCCCATCCGCACGGCCTGGGTGATTCTGGTCCTGCCCGCCCTGGTGCTGAACTATCTCGGCCAGGGCGCCCTGGTGCTCGACAACCCGATGGCCCGGGTGAACCCCTTCTTCCAGATGATCCCAGAGGTCATCTACTGGCCGGTGTGGCTGCTGTCGGTCGCCGCGACGGTGATCGCCAGCCAGGCGGTCATCACAGGCGCCTTCTCCCTGACCCAGCAGGCGGTCCAACTTGGCCTGCTGCCGCGGATCGACATACGCCGAACCAGCGAGACCCAGGCCGGGCAGATCTACGTGCCGCAGGTGAACACCTATCTGCTGATCGGCGTGCTGGTGCTGCTGGCGATGTTCCGGAGTTCATCGGGTCTCGCGGCGGCCTACGGCATCGCCGTCACCGGCGCGATGTTCGTCGACACCCTGCTGTTCTTCGTGATCATCCGCTACATGTGGAAGCGTCCGCTGTGGCAGGCCCTGGCGGCGGTGATCGGCTTCGGCGCCATCGACGTGATCTTCCTCGGCTCGAACCTTCTGAAAATTCCCCAGGGCGCCTGGTTGCCCCTCGTGATGGGCGGCGCCCTGGTCGTCATCATGTGGACGTGGAACCGCGGCGCCGAGATCCTCAGCGAGAAGACCCGGCGCGATTCCGTGCCGCTGATCGAGCTGTCGGAAATCCTCAAGGCCCGGGCCCCACACCGCGCGCCCGGCACCGCGATCTTCCTGACCTCGGACCCGGACATGGCGCCGGTCGCCTTGATGCACAATCTCAAGCACAACAAGGTTCTTCACGAGAAGAACATCATTCTCACCATCGTCACCGCCGAAACGCCGCGCGTGAGGGAGGACGACCGCATCCGCATTGAGCCGGTCAACGAGGACTTCAAGAAGGTCTTCATCACCTACGGTTTCATGGAGAGCCCGAACCTGCCCAAGGCGCTAGGCCTGTGCCGCAAGCTCGGCCTGAAGTTCGACATCATGGCCACCAGCTTCTTCCTCGGCCGCCGCTCCATCGTGCCCTCGGCCCAGTCGGGCATGCCGCTCTGGCAGGACAAGGTATTCATCTTCCTGATGAAGAACGCGGCCAATCCCACCGACTTCTACAAGATCCCCCCGGGCCGGGTGGTCGAGCTCGGAACCCAGGTGACGGTCTAGATGACATTGCTCTCCATCGCCGCCGACATCCTCTGGATCGTCGCCCTCTCGATCATGGCCTCGGCCAGCCTGACCGCCTGGCGGCGCATGGACGCCGACACCAAGGTGCCGATGCAGGGCGACCCGCGAAAGGCCCTGCGCCTGAAGCGCAACCTGGCGCTGGGCCTGCCCATGGTCCTGGCCTTCGCCTTCGGGGCGGTCCTGCTGTGGGGACACCGTAGCGTGACCAGCATAAGCTACGACGTGATCTTCTTCGGCCTGCGGGCCACCCTGGCGGCGGTCATCGCCCTGATGCACCTCCAGTGGCTGAGGGGCGCGCTGGCGGCTCTCGAGGCCGAAGGTGCGCTCAAACCCTGAGGCCCGCGCTCAGGGAAGCGGGATCTCGAAGCTGCGCTTGACGGTCTCCATCGGCACGTCGGTCTTGACGCTCTGGACGCTGGGGATGCGGGTCAGGTGGTCGGCCTGGAAGCGCCAGTAGCTGTTGAGGTCGGCAGTCACGATCCGCAACAGGGCGTCGCATTCGCCGGTGGTCAGATAACACTCCATCACCTCCGGCATCCTCCGGACGGCCTCGGCGAACTGGTTGGTGACGTCGGCGTCCTGGGTCTTGAACCAGACGCGCGCGAACACGGTCAGCCCGACCCCGAGCTTCGAGCCATCCAGCACCGCCACATAGCGCTCGATCACGCCGGCCTCTTCCAACAGACGCACCCGGCGCAGGCAGGGCGAAGGCGACAAACCCACCTCCCGAGCGAGTTCGATATTCTGCATGCGGCCGTCCCGCTGCAGCGCGCGCAGGATGCGCCGGTCGATCGCGTCGAGTTTCATTGGCGCCACACGCCTCATTCCTACGCCAGATTGGCATCCAATGCTGCAATCGCACTCATTCTTGGTGTCTTTGCAATCCAATTGTTTTGATCTTGGCCTAAGGTGCCGCCCATGAACACGACCACGCCCTCCGTCAAGAAAGTCGTCCTCGCCTATTCCGGCGGCCTCGACACCTCGATCATCCTCAAGTGGCTGCAGACCGAGTACGGGGCGGAGGTGGTCACCTTCACCGCCGACCTGGGCCAGGGCGAGGAGATCGAACCCGCGCGCGCCAAGGCCCTGGCCGCCGGCGTGAAGCCCGAGAACATCTTCATCGAGGACGTGCGCGAGGAGTTCGTCCGCGACTTCGTCTTCCCGATGTTCCGCGCCAACACGGTCTATGAGGGCCAGTACCTGCTGGGCACCTCCATCGCCCGGCCGCTGATCGCCAAGCGCCAGATCGAGATCGCCCGGCAGACCGGCGCCGACGCGGTCAGCCATGGCGCCACCGGCAAGGGCAACGACCAGGTCCGCTTCGAGCTCGGCTATTACGCCCTGGAGCCGGACATCCACGTGATCGCCCCCTGGCGCGAATGGGACTTCAAGAGCCGCGAGGCCCTGCTGGACTTCGCCGAGAAGCACCAGATCCAGATCACCAAGGACAAGCGCGGCGAGGCCCCCTTCAGCGTCGACGCCAACCTGCTGCACTCCTCTTCCGAGGGGAAGGTGCTGGAGGACCCGGCGGTCGAGGCCCCCGAATTCGTGCACATGCGCACCATCGCCCCCGAGGACGCGCCGGACAAGGCGACCGTCTTCACCATGGACTTCGAGAAGGGCGACCCGATCGCCATCGACGGGGTGAAGATGAGCCCGGCCACCCTGCTGACCCGGCTCAACGAGCTCGGCCACGACAACGGCGTGGGTCGCCTGGACCTGGTGGAGAACCGCTTCGTCGGCATGAAGTCGCGCGGCGTCTACGAAACCCCCGGCGGGACCATCCTGCTGGCCGCCCACCGGGGCATCGAGTCCATCACCCTGGACCGCGGATCCATGCACCTGAAGGACGAGCTGATGCCGAAGTACGCATCGCTGGTCTATAACGGCTTCTGGTTCGCCCCCGAGCGCGAGATGCTGCAGGCGGCCATCGACCACAGTCAGGCCATGGTCACCGGCCAGGTGCGGGTGAAGCTCTACAAGGGCAATGTCAGCATCGTCGGCCGCACCAGCCCCTACTCGCTGTATGACCAGGACCTGGTCACCTTCGAGGAGGGCAAGGTCGCCTACGACCACCGCGACGCGGCGGGCTTCATCAAGCTCAACGCGCTTCGCCTGCGCGTGGCCGCCAAGCGCGACCAGCGCATCAAGGGTTAGCCGCCGAGCTTGTTGTAGGGGTACTGGTCGCGGATCTCGAAGGCGAAGAACCGGCCCTTCGAATCCGCGTCGACGAAGCTGCGGTGCACCTCGCCGGGCACGCCCACATAGACGTACGCATCGCCGTCGTGGAAGGTGACGAAGAGCTTCGCCCGCGCTTCGTCATAGCGGATGTCGCGGATAGCCTCGGACTCGACCTGCATGGTGGGTCTCCCAACGTTCCGTGGACCGACCTTAAGAACGCGTCGACTTGGCGGATTAGTTCCCTTCGGCCTTCGCGCCGTGGCAGTCTGCCGCCAACGGCGGAGCTACCGCCAACAGCGTTTCGGGGGAAAATCCATGCAACCACACGGCTATGTCGCGCTCGTCACCATCGCGGCGCTTCTCACCTATCTCTGGATGATGGTCCGCGTCGGCCAGGCCCGCGCCAAGTGTGGGATCTCCGCCCCGGCCATGGTCGGCGACCCGCTGCTCGAGCGGACCATCCGGGTCCACTACAACACCCTGGAGGCCCTGCCGGTGTTCCTGGCGAGCCTTTGGCTGTTCGCCGTCTACTGGAACGACCTGGTGGCCGCCGGCCTGGGCGTGGTGTGGATCGTGGGCCGCATCGTCTATGCGCTTGGCTATTTCGCCGACCCGGGCAAGCGCGAGGCCGGATTCATGATCCAGTTCGCCGCCACCGCCGTCCTATTGTTCGGGGCCCTGGGTCGGATCGTCTGGTCGCTGGCGGTCGTAGGCGCCTAACCCTCTCAATTTGAGACGGTGGCGATGGCGAAGCGCTACTATAACGGGTAACGCAATTTCAGGGTTTTTGACCGCCACTGTCGCACGGAGGTGCGTCTCATGGTCGGAAGCCCGCAACCCGCGACGACGAGTCCGGCCGCCACGCCCGTCAGACGGCGCGGCGACCTGGCCGGCGGCCTGATCATCACGGCCCTGGCCGCCGTGGCCGCCCTGCCCCTGGTCCCTTGGGTGGCGGTCGCCGCCTGGACGGCCGTCGTGCTCGGCGCCGTCTGGACCGAGGCGCGTCATACCCGGCGCGGTTGGCGGGGCGCGGCGCTCGTCGCGGTCACCAACACCCTCTACGCCGGGGCGGCGCTGGGGCTGATCATCTGGGGCGACCCGGCCGCGCGGCTGTTCAGCTTCGCCCTGATGGCCGTCTGCATGGTCCACGTCCTGATGCGCCACCACCTGTCGCCGTGGGCCTTCCTCGTCGGGGTGGGCCCGCACATCGCGGTGCTGGGGCTGGTGGGCTTCGGCCTCACCCAGACCGCCCTGGCGCGCGGCGACCTGTTGGCCGCCCTGACGCCGGCCGCGGTCCTGGGCCTGTTCGCCGCCCTGTTCTGGACCGCCCGCGCGCAACTGGCCCAGTCCTGGGCCGAGCTGTCGGCCGCCAAGCAGGAGGCCCAGGAGCGCGAGCGCGCCGCCGAGGCCGCCAACCGCGCCAAGTCGCACTTCCTGGCCACCATGAGCCACGAGATCCGCACACCGCTGAACGGAGTGCTGGGCATGGCCCAGGCCATGGGCGGGGACGAGCTGTCGGATGTGCAGCGCGAACGCCTGAGGGTCATCCGCCGTTCGGGCGAGACCCTGCTGGCCGTGCTCAACGACGTGCTGGACCTGTCCAAGATCGAGGCCAGCAAGCTGGAGCTGGAGCTCGTCGACTTCGACATGGCCCACCTGGCGCGCGGCGTGGTGGCGGCCTTCACTCCGCTGGCCAACCGCAAGGGCGTCTCGTTCGGCTTCGAGATCGAGGACACCGCCCTGGGCGCCTATCGCGGCGACTCCACCCGCCTGCGGCAAATCCTCTACAACCTGATCTCCAACGCGGTGAAATTCACCGAGTCCGGCGGGGTCAACCTGTCCATCGTGCGCCGCGACGAGATCGTCGAGATCACCGTCGTCGACAGCGGCATCGGCATGGCGCCGGAAAGCCTGTCGCGGCTGTTCGACAATTTCTTCCAGGCCGACGCCTCCACCACCCGCCGGTTCGGCGGCTCGGGCCTGGGCCTGGCCATCTGCCGCGAACTGGCCGGCCTCATGGGCGGCGGCATCGAGGCCGAGAGTGTCCTGGGGCAGGGCTCCACCTTCCGGGTCGTCCTGCCGCTGCCGCGGGTCGGCGACGCCGTGGCCAAGCCGGCGCGCGCGCCGGCCCCGTTCCCGGAGACCGGGCCGCAGTCCCTCGACATCCGGGTGCTGGCCGCCGAGGACAACGACGTCAACCAGCTGGTGCTCAAGACCCTGCTGATGCAGGCCGGGATCGAGCCGGTGATCGTCGCCAACGGTCGCGAGGCCGTGGAGGCCTGGGAGCGCGAGGACTGGGACATCATCCTGATGGACGTCCAGATGCCGGAAATGGACGGCCCCGCCGCGGCCCGCGCCATCCGGACGCGCGAGGCGGAGACCGGGCGGCGCTGGACGCCGATCATCGCGCTCACCGCCAACACCATGACCCACCAGCGGGCCGAGTACGACGCCGCCGGCATGAACGGCCTAGTGGCCAAGCCCATCGAGATCGGCCGCCTGTTCGAGGCCCTGGAGAACGCCCTGGCCGCCGCCGCCGAGGACACCCGCCTGTTGGCCGGCCAGGGCTAGAACAGCAGCGCCACGCCCTGCCAAACCGCCAGGCCGATCACCAGCAATCCGACGATCCAGGTCAGCGCCCGCAGCGGCAGGACCTTCACCATCCAGCCGGCGATGGGCGCCGCGACGATCCCGCCGCCGATCAAGCCCAGGACCGACCACAGATACTGCTTCATGCCGCCGGACTCCCAGTGGCCGCTGAGCAGCGCCGCCAGGAAGGTCGCCGAGATGGCCGCGGCCACGAAGGCTTCCGCCGCATTGGTGGTGCCAATGGCCTTGCGGGGTTCCGCTCCGGTCCCGAGCAGGGTCGAGGTGACCACCGGCCCCCAGCCGCCGCCGCCGACCGCGTCGAAGAACCCGCCGACCAGGCCCAGCGGGAAGGGCGATTTCCAGGAGAATGGCTTGGGCCGGGCGCCCTTCCAGGCGCGATAGAGGATCACCACACCCATCAGGCCCAGCCAGCCGACGACATAGGGCTTGATCAGGTCGCCGTCGATGGAGGTGAGCACGAAGGTCCCGACCACGCCGCCCAGCACCCCGCCCAAGGACAGCAAAAGCAGGAGCCGCCAGTCCACGTTGCGATGGGCGATGTGGGAGACCGCCGAGGCCGCGCCGGTGAAGACCTTGGCCGCATGCACGCTGGCCGAGGCGGCGGCGGGCGGCACCCCGTTGGCCAGCAGGACCGTGGTGGAGACCACGCCATAGGCCATGCCCAGCGCGCCATCGACGAGCTGGGCGGCGAAGCCTACCGCGGCGAACAACCAGAATTCCGGACCCATCGCTCCTCCGTTCGAATTCGGAGGTCGCAGGTCTTCCGAACCGGGGCAATGGGGATTACCTGGGGACGGCGCCAGCATCTCTGAGCCTCCTCCCCTCTAGCGCCCGGCCCCACACATGGATCTGCCCGTCGACCCCGCGCGCTATGTCACCTTCCTGGGTGTGATGATGGTGATGGCGATCACGCCGGGCCCCGCCAACCTCTTCGCCATCGCCACCGGCGCCCAGAAGGGCAAGGCCGCCGCCCTGACCGGGGTGCTAGGGATGAACAGCGCCACCCTGGTGTGGTTCGCCGCCGCGGCCCTCGGCCTGGGCGCCCTGATCCTCGCCTTCCCCCAGGTGTTCCACCTGCTGGCCTATGCGGGGGCGGCCTATATCGCCTGGCTGGGGATCAAGGCCCTGCTCGGGGCCTTCAGCAAGGACGCCGAGCCGGGACACGGCGCGTTCAAACAAGGCAAGTCGGCCTATCTGGACGGCTTCGCCGTGCAGATCGCCAATCCCAAGGCCATCCTGTTCTTCACTGCGGTCCTGCCGCCGTTCCTCGATCCGCAGCGACCCCTGGCGGCCCAGCTCGCCGCCTTCGCCGCGGCGACCATCGGCATGGACGTGCTGTCCATGAGCGCCTACGGCCTGGGCGGGGCGGCCCTGGCGACGCGGATGAGCGAGCCGCGGTTTCGTCGGGGATTTTCGATCGTCGTGGGCTTGCTTCTTCTCACCGCCGCCGTCCTGATGGCGGGCAAGGCGAGGTAGCCGCTTCGCTACAAGCGCAACCACAATTAAGCCGATGTGTTTCCTTATAAATCCCGTTCGAGGGACTTTTAGGTTCGACAGTCATGACACGTAGAGCCGCCGCTATCGTCGCAAGCCTGGCCTTGGCGGGCCTGGTCGGCGCTTGCGCCACCGCCACCCCTTACCAGCCCAACATTCCGGGACAGGCCGTTTCCGGCGGCTTCTCCGAGCAGCGGCTGGAGAGCAACCGTTTCAAGGTCACCTTCGCGGGCAACAGCCTGACCTCCCGCGACACCGTCGAGGCCTATCTGCTGTACCGCGCCGCCGAGCTGACCGTGCAGCAGGGCTTCGACTGGTTCACCATCGTCGAGCGCGACGTCGAGCGCGACCGCCGCACCTATGTGGAGCGCGACCCGTTCTACCGTCCCTGGTACGGCCCGAGCTACGGCTATTGGCGGCCCTACTGGCGCTACTATGGCGGCGGCTTCGGCTGGCGCACCTGGGACCCCTATTGGGGCGACCCGTTCTGGGCCGACCGGATGGACGTGCGCACGGTCGAGAAGTTCGAGGCCACCGCCGAGATCGTCATGCGCAGAGGCCCCAAGCCGGCCGACGACGCCCGCGCCTTCGACGCCCGCGGCGTCATGGAGAATATCGGACCGCGCGTGATGCGGCCGGTTCCCAAGCCCTAAGCGGCGTTCGCCTTGCGGCGTTCGCCGCCGGCTTCGTGGACGTCGGTCCAGCCGCCAAGGGTGTCGAGCAGGGCGGGCCGGCCGATGTGGTAGCCCTGGACCTCGGCGCAGGCTTCCTCGCGCAGGAAGGCCAGCTGCTCCGGGGTTTCGACGCCTTCGGCGGTCACCGGGATGTCCAGGCTGCGGCCCAGGCCAAGCACCGCGCGGACGATGGCGGTGGCGCGGTCATCGCGGTGGATGTTCTCCACGAAACTCTTGTCGATCTTGATCTTGTCGAACGGGAACGACTGCAGGGTCGAGAGCGAGGAGAAGCCGGTGCCGAAGTCGTCCATGGCGATCCGCACGCCGAGCGCCTTCAGGCGGCGCAGGTTGTCGAGCGCCCGCTGGTAATCCTTGAACAGCGCGCTTTCGGTGATCTCCAGCTCCAGCCGGCCCGGCGACAGGCCGGTCTCAAGCAGGATTTCGTGCACCAGGTTGGGCAGGTTCGCCTGGTGCAGCTGCACCGGTGACAGGTTGACCGCGATCCGCAACGGCTTGTCCCACCTGGCCGCATCGGCGCAAGCGCGGCGCAGCACCCATTCGCCGACGGGCAGGATCAGCCCGCTCTCCTCGGCGATGGGGATGAAATCGAGCGGCGCGATCACGCCCCGCACGGGATGGGCCCAGCGGACCAGGGCCTCGAACCCGCAGATCTCGCCGTCCTCGGCCCGGGCCAGCGGCTGGTAGTGGAGGATGAGCTCCTCGCTGGCGACAGCGGTGCGCAGTTCGCGGGCCAGGGCGCGGCGCTCGCGAATAGTCTCGTCCATCTCACGCTTGAAGAACCGGTAGCGGCCGCGACCGCCGTCCTTGGCCCGGTAGAGGGCCATATCGGCGTTGGCCAACAGGGTCTCCCCCACCTCCCCGTCGTCGGGATACAGGCTGACCCCCAGGCTGGCGCCCACCGGCAGGTCGTGGCCCTCGTAGCTCACCGGCGCGCTTAGGACCTCCAGCAGGTTGGCTGCCAGCTCGGCCGCCGCGGCCGGCTGATCCCCGCCGCCGATCTGGACGATCACGAATTCGTCGCCGCCCAGGCGCGCGGCGAAGGACGGGGCCTCCACGGCGCCCTGCAGGCGCCTGGCGGTCTCCCGCAGGATGGCGTCGCCGGCCAGGTGGCCGTGCAGGTCGTTGGCTTCCTTGAAGTGGTCCAGGTCGACGCAGATCACCGCCAGACGCTCGCCCGCCGCGGCGGCCTGCTCCAGGGCCTGGCTCAGCCGGGCCTGCATGACCGTGCGGTTGGCCAGGCCCGTGAGGCCGTCATGGTCGGCGAGGTAGCGGATCTTTTCCTCGGCCGAACGCCGCTCGCGCAGGTCGCGGATCGCCAGCACCATCAGGTCGCCCTGGTCGCCGCCCGTTTCCAGCACGCGGCCGAAGGCCTCGATGGGGACGGTGGCGCCTCCGTCGCGGGGCCGCAGCCGGCCTTCGCGGCGGGTGTCGAGGGTGCTGCCGCCAGCATCGTCGAAGGTCAGCAGTTCGGAGGTCAGGTCGAGGCCGACCAGGTCGACGACATCGGCGGCGGCCAGGGCGCAGAAGGCGGCGTTGGCGTCCTGGATGCGGCCGGCGCGGATGACCACGATTCCCTCATAGGCCGCGTCCGCCAGCCGGCGCGTGCGCACCAGGGCCTGGTCGGCCGCGCCGCCTTCGATAAGCACGGCCCCCAGGCCGCCCAGAATGATCAGGCTGACGATCAGGGCGACGGACAGGGTCATCATCACCGACGACAGCAGCTGAGGCGGGACCTCGACCAGGGCGTCGGGGATCACCGTTATCGCGCCCATGCCCGTGAAATGCAGGCTGCAGATGCCGAGCGTCAGGACCAGACCGCCCAGCAACTGGCGAGGAAGGGTCCGGGCCTGGTCGGCGGCGAACATCGCCCCGACACCGCCGATCGTGCCCAGCGCCAGGGAGGCCGCCACGGTTGGCAGGTCCCAGGTCAAGGTCCCTTGGGTCACATAGGCCGACATGCCGGTGTAGTGCATGGCGCCGACGCCCTGGGCCGCCAGCACGCCGCCGGCCAGCTTGCCGGCGACGCCGCGGGCCGAGGCCGCCGCGCCGAAGGCGCAGGCCATGAAGACCCCGGCGATGAGCAGGGAGGCCAGGGTGCCGATCGGCATGAAGCCGGCCTTCAGCCCCGTCGAATAGGCGAGCATGGCGATGAAATGGGTCGCCCAGACCGAACAGCCGGCCACCAGACCGGTCAGTAGGATCCAAGCTGCGCGCACCCCGTGCGTAGATGTGTTGCGCATCCTGGAGTAGAGACGGAAGGTCGTGAAGCAGCCACCGAAGCAAACCAGTCCGGCGACGAGAACCAGCCTGAGGTCATGTTCTGTCGCTAGACAGGTGAGAGTCTTGAGCACGGAAACCAATCCTCGCCATCGCGGTCAGGGCTACTTGACGTAAAATCCGTAAAAAAAGGCTGCACGCATGCGACGGCTTCGAAGACCTAGGCCGTCGCCCGCCAGCCCAGGGCGACGCCGGTGACCGCCGCCAAGGCGCGCAACCGCTCGGCCAGATGCTCGGCGCGGACCTGGCTGAGGCCCGTCACCTCCAGGCGGATGGAGACCCCGCCGCCGCCCTGTGTGGCGGTCAAATCAGCGATCTCCGCCCCCTGCACCGCGAACGGTCCCAGCACCCGCAACAGCACACCGTCGCCCCGCGTGGCCTCGACCAAGAAGGTCCGGCGTCCCGCCTGGCCCTCGGTCCGATTGAAGGCGCTCCCGTCAGCCACGTCGACCCCCATAGTCGCGTTTGAGCAGCAGCCGGCCGGCCTCGTCATAGGCGCTGAGCCGCAAGGCTCCGGCCTCGGTGGCCCAGATCAGTTCGCGGCTCGGTCCTTCCGGCGGCCAGGTCAGGGCGCGCTCTACGGCCAGCAGGGTCTCGAGCGCCCCGCCGCCGCCGAGCGTCACCTCCAGGCGTGCGGTGTGTTCGAACAGGGCCTGGGAGACCAGGGTGCGCACGAAGCCGCGCACCGCGCTCCCGGCGTCGGGGTCCCCCGATGAGGATGGAGATGAGTCTTGGGGTGGCATGGTCGTGGGTCCTTGTGGTGAGGGGATCGGACCGACGGCGCGCAATAAAAAACCCCGCTGCCTGAGAAGGGAGCGGGGTTCCTGATCTTGCGATCCGTCGGCGGCTTTTAGGTCGCGCGCGTTCGCCCCGTTCCTGTGATGGGGGTAATAATCATCATCATGGTTTTCGAGACGCAGCCGGTCGCGCGCGCCGCGGGGCGCGTCGAGGTCGTCAGGCGTGGGTCGAAGCTAGCGCTCATGGCCGCCATGCTGATGAAGATCGCGGTCAACCTATAGCCGAGATTGCCGCCGCCCGGCAATACGCCGCGCTTGACCCGCGCCGTGCGGGGCCTAGGCTGAGCGCTTACAACGTAAGGAGAAGGCGATGAGCGAGACCTCGAGCACAACGGCCGAACTGGTCCGCGAAGCGCCGGAAGTGATCTACGAGGCGGCCGACGGGATCGCTGTCATCACCCTGAACCGCCCCGAGCGCCTGAACACCATCTCCGGCCCGATGCTGGCCCTGCTGACCCAGCTGCTGATCAAGGCCAACGAGGATCCGGCGGTGCGGGTGGTGATCCTGACCGGGACGGGACGGGCGTTCTGCGCCGGGCTGGACCTGGTGGGCGCCACCCAGGGCACGGGCATTGGTTCGGAGAGCCAGGCGGCGAACATCTCGGTCAATATCGACCTGCGCAACACCCCGCCCACCGTGCTGTTCGCCATGGACAAGCCGACCATCTGTGCGCTGAACGGCGCGGCCGCGGGCTACGGCATGGACACCGCCATGGGCTGCGACATCCGCATGATGGGCGAGAGCGCCAAGCTGGCCGCCGCCTTCGTCAAGCGCGGGGTGGTTCCGGAGTCCGGCGGCACCTGGATCCTGCCGCGGCTGATCGGCTGGTCGAAGGCCGCCGAGCTGATCTTCACCGGCCGCACCCTGTCGGCCCAGCAGAGCCTGGACATGGGCCTGGCGACCCACGTGGTCCCCGACGCCGAGCTGATGACCCGTGCCCGCGAACTGGCCGCCGAGATCGCCGCCAACGCGCCGCTGGCCGTGCAGTCGGCCAAGCGGCTGATGCGGATGGGCATGAACGAGACGTTCAACGACCACGTCCACCACGTCTATCTGCAGTTCCTGCAGCTGATCCGCACCCAGGACTTCCGCGAGGGCATGACCTCGTTCCTCGAGAAACGCCCCCCGGACTTCAAGGCCCGCTGACCGGAACGCAAAAAGCGGCCCCGAAGGACCGCTTTGATCGCTGCAACTTCCTGGAGGAAATTGGAGCGGGCGAAGAGATTCGAACTCTCGACCCCAACCTTGGCAAGGTTGTGCTCTACCACTGAGCTACGCCCGCA
>NZ_JAUYOJ010000241.1 GCF_030697925.1 Phenylobacterium sp.
GGAAAACGCTCTTGGCCAGGTCCAGGCCGATCGTTGTAATCTCCATCTGGGTGGCTCCCTTCGCTCGTGGTGGTTTCGACAACTTCCACAAGCCTGGCGCTCAGATGCCGTGAGCGGGAGCCATCCACCCCATCTGCTCTCGATGGTGAGCCGGCTCACGGGGCCGCACGGCGGCGAGCTCAATTGCCCAACACCATGAGCCAAGGGCTCACTGAGGCCCCAGTAGACGCACCGGACTTAAAATCCGTAGGGCCGCAAGGCCCGTGCCGGTTCGACTCCGGCCGCCCGCACCGACTTTAGCTCACGCGCCCGAAACGCCGGCCAGCAGCGCGAACAGGGCGCCGATGTCGATCGGCTTGCGCAGGACGCCGTCGGCGCCGGCCTCGTGATAGCGGGCGACGTCGTCGTCGGCGACGTTGGCGGTCAGCATCCAGACCGGGACGCGGACGCCGTCCGCCTCTTCGCGTCGGATGTGGCGCAGGGCCTCCACGCCATCCATCACCGGCATGTTGGCGTCCATGAGGATGAGGTCGAAGCCGCCCGACCCCCAGGCGGCGAGCGCCTGGGCGCCGTCCTCGGCGAAGACCAGATCGACCGCCGCGTCGTTCAGCAGGGCGGCCAGAACGTGGCGGTTGGCGGCGTTGTCTTCGGCCGCCAGCACGCGGATCGGGTTCGCAACCCGGAGATCGTCGGCCGGGTCGACCGGGCCCGGCGTATGACGTGGCGCGCGAAACGCGAACCAGAACACCGCGCCGGGCGGGTCCGGCGGGTCGGTGATCCCGATCTCACCGCCCATCAGGGCGAGGTTCGCCGCGCAGGCGGCCAGGCCCAAGCCGCTGTCGCCCGCCACGCGGCCGCGCTCAGTGGTCTCGAAGGCCTCGAAGACTCGCAGCTGCTCGTCCGGCGGGATCGAAGGGCCGGCGTCGCGGACCTCGACGATGAGGCCGAGGGCCGTGTCCTGCGCCACGGCGGACAGGCGCAGGCCGACCCGGCCGCCGGCCGCCGTGGCCTTGAGCGCGTTGGAGACCAGGTTGACCAGGGTTTGCTCCAGCCGGGCGGCGTCGGCGACGATCCCGAGGTCCAGGTCGGGATCGGCGTCCTCGAAGGTGAGCTGCACGCCCATGGCCAGGGCGTGGCGGCTCCACACATTGACCACGCTCCGGGTGAGGTGGCGCAGGTCGACGGGCGCGAGGTTCAACCGCGCCTCGCCGGCGTCCAGGTGGGCGAAGTCGAGGATCCCGTCCAGCAGGCGGGTCAGTTGCTCGCCGCCCTCCACGACGCCGCGGGCGAGGTCCTCCTGGGCCGGGGTGAGGGGCTCGCGACCCAGGGCGTGAGCGAGGCCGAGCACGGCGTTCAGCGGGGTGCGTATCTCGTGGCTGGCGACCGCCAGAAGGCGGGTCTTGGCGCGGCTGGCCGCCTTGGCGTCGTCCATCGCCTGGGTGAGCGCCAGGTTCTGGCGCATGAGGTTCTGTACGGCGCGGGCCAGGGCCCGATCGGTGGCCTGCTGGCGCCAGGTGACCACCAGGACCGCGGCGACAAACAGCAGCATGGCCAGGGCGTAGTGGTCGCCGGCCAGCGGCTCGGCGGGGTCGATGGCGATCCAGAGCAGGGTGGCGGCGGCCGGCGCGACCCCGACGACATAGCT
The DNA here is from genome assembly GCF_030697925.1 of Phenylobacterium sp. Lineage (GTDB taxonomy): Bacteria > Pseudomonadota > Alphaproteobacteria > Caulobacterales > Caulobacteraceae > Phenylobacterium. The sequence goes on from NZ_JAUYOJ010000241.1 coordinate 1,646, forward strand.
GATCCGGCTCATGTGGACGCGCAGGGCGGCGAACAGCAGGACGCAGATCGCCAGCAGGGCCGCCTCGACCTGCATGATCGGTTCGTCATAGAGGCGGATCTGGACGGCGATCAGGCAGGCGTTGGCCACCAGCAGCACCATCAGAATCTCGGACTGCCAGCGCAGGCGCCGGCTCGCGGCCACGCGGTCGGCCCGGCGGGTGGCGATCTCGGTGGCGACCAGCAGGGCCAGATAGAGGCCGAACTCCACGGCCCCGAGCAGGGCTATCGGCCAGGGGGTGTAGAGGGCCAGAAGCACCACGAAACAGGCGACCAGGGCGAGCCGCGTGAGCGCCACGCTGCGCGCGTAGCGGATGTACCCCTCCGGCTGGGTCACATCCGTCATCGGTTCCAGCATCCCCGACTCACCGCCCCCTCACGCAATGGGCGGCAACAAGCATAGGTCGGTGTTCCGTGCATCCGCGCTCGCCCATAACGCGAGGATGGCGCCTCAAGGGCCGACGGCCAGTTCTTCCAGGATCATGACGAGGAGCCCGGGCTCGAAGGGCGTGACCACGAAAGTCGCGCCGGCCTCGTCGAGGACGGGGAGACGAAAGCCGGATCCTGCGCCAATCGCTTGCGACACCACGCCCTCCCCATGACTCGAACCCGCGGGAGGTTCTGTGTCGGGTAAGCGACATTGAACACTAGATTCAATTACTGATTGTAAAACACACGCCGATCGGATCGTAGCCGGCGGCGAGCCCGCAGGTCAGGCGGAGAAGGCGTTCCAGATCCAGGTCCCGAGGCCCGAAACCACCAGGCCGGTCAGGAGGCCACGGACGAAGGCGCCGTGGCGTTCCCACCAGACCCGCTGCGAGCGCACGCGCTGGGCTCGGTCAATTCTTCGCTTCTGAAGGGCCATGGGCGTCGTCTCGCCGATCCGGCCGGGCAAGGCAAGCTCTATGGCCTGGCCAGGACGCTAAGCCGCGCTTTGCATGGCCGGGCGAACCGGTGTCTGCTTCGCCCCAGGCCGAAGCGAGGGGGAAACGCATGGCGCAGACAAGCTTGCCGGCGCGGATAGCGCTGATCGCCGCGGTGGTCGCCGGGGTCAGCTACATGGCCTCCTGGGACCTGCCGCTGTCGCAGACCGCCAGCCTGGCCTGGAAGGGGGCGGGGGTCGCCCTGCTGGCCGTCCATGCGGGCCTGCGGGCGCGCACGCTGGACGGCTGGCTGATCTGTGCGGTCATGGCCTTCGGCGCGGCCGGCGACGTGCTGCTGGGCGCGGCGGGGCTGGTGGTCGGGGCCGTGGCCTTCCTGGTCGGACACCTGATCGCCATCTGGCTCTATCTGCGCAACCGGCGGAGCGAGGTCACGCCCAGTCGCTGGCTGTTCGCCGTCGTCCTGGTTCCCGCGACGGTGGCTCTCGCATTCCTGCTGCCCGCCGACCGGGCCGGGGCGCCCGGCGTGGCGGTCTATGCACTGGGCCTGGCCCTCATGGCCGCCACGGCCTGGATCAGCCGCTTCCCACGCCGGATGACCGGGATCGGGGCGGTGATGTTCGTGGTCTCCGACCTGCTGATCTTCGCCCGGGAGGGGCCGCTGGCCGGCCAGGCCTGGGTCGGGTTCGGGATCTGGGGACTCTATTTCGCCGGCCAGACCCTGATCTGCCTGGGGGTGACGAGGACCTTGGCGGGAGAGCGCGCCGCGTGAAGCCGTGCGGACGGCGGGGAAATCCGCGCCCTGGACTCATGCCGGACGAAGGAAGAGAGCGTCGCACTGCAGGAGCTCCTGCGCGCTCCGGCGGCGGCGGAAGCCTGGACTGAGATCGGCGAGTTTGAATCCGAGCGCGTTGATCGTGTCGAACATCTCCGAGAAGAGGGCTTGGCCTTTGTACAGCGGTGCGAAGGAGAGCTCGGTGCTGATGCCGATCATCCGATCCATGACGCCCGCCGATCCCGCGATCACCTCCCTTTCGGTTCCCTGGGTGTCGATCTTCAAAAGGAAGACTCCCGAGGGCAGGATGGACGCCAGGACTTCGTCAAGCCTGGCGACGGTCACCTGGATTGTCCCGACCTCCGCGCTGTGGGGCGCGGCCTCCAGGTGAAGGCTCTCCATCGGCAGGAGCGAGCTGCTGATGCTGTTGCCAGCGACGTGGAATTCGGAGGTCGCACTGCGCTCGCCGAGCGCCATCGGCGGCGCGACCCGCCATCGAGGGTGGTTCGCCGCCCTCTCCGAAAGTCGCCGATGTTCCTTTGGCATCGGCTCGAACGAGATGATCGTCCCGGTGTAGCCCGCGGCGAAAAGGTTCGAGGCGAACTGGCCCTCGTTCGCGCCCACGTCGAGCACGCAGGGAATCTTCCGGTACTCGAGGAACCAGACCAGGGAATCATATTCGGCGGGGTAGGTCCGAAGGCGCCTCACCTCGATGCCCACGCGGTTCAGCACGCGATTCACGACCCGATTCATTCGACCTAAGACGGACATGGTCCGAGCCCCTCACCAGTGCGCCCAGCCACTCGACGCCACTCCACGATGCCTCGCAAGCGGAAGCGCCGCCATACCCTGAGTTCCCGCCGCGCGCAGCCTGGCCCGGTTCGGCAAGACCTATCTCGAATACTTCGCCAAACCGAGGTCCCGGCGGCGCCTTCTCAGTATTTGAGCCGATCGGGTTGCAAAGTTCAGAGCCCGCTCGGGCAAGCCCGGAAATGGGCCGCGCCCGCGATTGGCCGCGCGAAGCCGAGCCTGCAGCTGATGCCATCGCACCAGGAGCTTCAGCGACAAGATGATCGGGGTCAGAACGAGGGGGCGCCAGGGCGGTCTGCGCTTCCCGAACCGGCCGAGCAGGCCGTCGATCAGTCCCTGCCGGGTCGCCTTCTGGCCTTCGGCGTCTCCCCGCGAACAGCGAACAAGTTCTTCGGCCACGAGTGAGATCAGGCTTTCCTCGGCCCCACTCACGGCGATTCCGCGCTGCAGCGCCAGGAAGCGATTGCGCGTACGATAATACCGCGAATTATGCGCCGAATTCGATGCCTCGCCGGTGTGCATCACCACCGAGGAGCCGTCCACGAGCAAGGTCCAGCCGCGCCGTCGAGCCGCGATGAACCAGTCCGCCTCTTCCCAATAGAGGAAGTATTCTTCCGGAAATGGCCCCAGCTTGGCGAACGCTGTCATGGATAGCGCAAGACCGGCCCCGTGCAGGACCCTTGCGGGGCGAACCGCGCGCGAGAACGCGAGCGACGCCCTTTCGCGCTCGGACTTGAAATAGAAGTACTCGCCGTCGAACGAGAGCCGCCGCCCGCCGTGGGTGAGGATAATGCTTCCCACGGCCGCGCAGTCCTTGTCGGCGCGAAGGGCCGCGACGGCCGACTCCACGGCTCCGGGCGCGGCGACGGCGTCGTTGTTGAGCAGATAGGCCGCGTCATGGCCTTCGCGCGCCACGACGCTCAAGGCCTGATTATACCCCGCCGCCCAGCCGCCGTTCCGAGGCAGCCGGAGGGTCCGGATGGACGGAAAGCGCGCCCGCGCCTCGGCGGTGCGGTCATGATCGGACCCGTTGTCCACCAGCCATAGATTGCTCAGGTACGGCTGCATCGCCGCGATGTTCGCGAACGTGTCGTCCCAACCGTTGAAGTTGAGGATGAGAACCGGAACGTCGGTGGATCTGAGAAGTGAATCCCTTGTCACGAGCAAGTCCCATTCACGGTGAGGATTGAAGGGAGAGGTGCTGGTGGAGTCTCAGGGCAGGCCATGCGTCGAGGCGTCGCTCAGTGCAGATTGGCTTCCACGAACTTCACCACGGCGGGCGAGGCGGGGCTGGGCGAACCGCCCCAGAACTTGTCCCGGATCTCGTCGATCTGTTGGCGCGTGGTCTCGTTGTCCGGCACCCCATGCTCGAGCAGGAAGCACAGTTCCTGAAAATCGCGGGCGCGGGCGCCGGCGGTGTTTTCCTCAAACGGGTAGAGCAGGCCTCGATCGAGGGAGAGATATTCCTCCATGTCGAACGTATAGAGGATCGCTCCCGTCGCTCCCGTCGCGAGGTAGTCGTAGAGCACCGAGGAATAGTCGGTGATCAGGACGTCGAACTCATGCAGGTAGGTTTGAAAGTCGATGCCCCGCGGCCACATGCGGATGTTGTCGGCGTTCTTGAAGCTGCTCGGGACCAGGGTGCGCGGGTGAGGCTTGATGTAGAGAATGGCGTTCCGCTTCGCGAGGGCTGTGGACAGGCGTTCGACGTCCGGTATGGCCTCGTGGAGGAAGTCGCGACCGCTGTCGCGCGAGGTGGGAACGTAGATGTAGATGTCGGAGTGTTCCGGCTTGTTCCATTTGAATCCGAGGGATCGGTCGATCTTCTCGGACGCAAGGCCGAGCTTCGGCACCACCACACAGTCCAGGCGGGGATAGCCGAGTTTCGGACACTGGTCCGCCTTCGCCAGGAACTGCGACATGAAGTGCTTCTGCATGAAGTCCGACGTCGTGACGATGTAGTCGGGTCGAATGAGATATTTCAGGTGCCTCAGATATCCGGTGAGCGAATTGGCGAATTTCTGGACGCTGGAGGTCCGCCCCTGGGGCAGTCCCAGGTTGACGGCTTTCAGTCCGACGCCATGCCACAGGTTGACCAAGGTCGCGCCGCCGCTGAAGGGCAGGTTCACGTCTTCGGAATAGTGACCGAAGAAATAGACCTTGGCCCGCACGGCCGCCAAGATTCCCGCAAATGACCAGCGAGGGCAGGCCCGATAACCGTTCTCTCGGATGGCGTGGCAAGTCTTTCGGTTTCCGGAAATCCACACCGCCTGGATATCCGGGCGACTTTCACTGACCCAAAGGAACAGGTATTTCGGGTTCCCGGTAAATTCATTGTCCGCCGCCCCGAACACCCAGACCTTATGCGAGCGCGGGTAGAGTTTTGAGAGTGGGTAGACGATCAGATTGAGAAGCATGAAGAACATGTGCCTCATGCGTCGATGGACATCGTTCATACTCATCTCCGCTTGAGCAATTGAGCGGAGCTAGACTGTATCGTGCCGTCGAAGGCGCGGGTGTTGTCGATCCGCCGGGCCCTAAAGAACCCAGGATGTCGGGAAGTTCCGTCCCGCGACAAATTGCCAGCAGACGGCGTCGCCACGATGCGTCTCGTATACTCCATAGTGGAGCCATTCTGAAATGGATGCTGGGGTGGTCATACAAGATTGTGCGCTCGGCTCAAGCATCGGCGTGCAGTGATCAGAAAATGGTCTTTCTGAGGGCCTAGAACAGTCCCAGCGCGCGGAAGCTGGCCACGCCGTCGCGGCCGACGACCAGGTGGTCGTGGACGGTGACGCGCAGGGGGCGGGCGGCCTCGACCACCTCGCGGGTCATCTGGATGTCGGCGGCCGAAGGGGTGGGGTCGCCCGAGGGATGGTTGTGCACCAGGATCACGGCGCTGGACGACAGCTCCAGCGCCCGGCGCACCACCTCGCGCGGATAGACCGGGGCGTGGTCGACCGTGCCGCGGTTCATCAGCTCGTCGGCGATCAGCTGGTTCTTCTTGTCGAGGAACAGCACGCGGAACTGCTCACGCGGCTCATGGGCCAGGGCGAGCTTCACATAGGCCAGGAGCTGGGACCACGAGGTGATCACCGTGCGCCTGCCCACCGCCTCGCGCCCGACCCGCAGGGCGGTCTGGTGCAGCAGCTTGAGGTCGCGCGCCACGGCCTCGCCAACCCCGGTGACGGTCTTGAGTTCGGCCGGGGAGGCGGCCAGCACCGCGGCCAGCGAGCCGAAACGGGCGATCAGGGCCTTGGCCAGCGGCTTGACCTCGCCGCGCGGGATGGCCCGGAACAGGTGGAGCTCCAGCAGCTCGTAGTCGGGCAGGGCGTCCAGGGTCGCCGCGGCGCGGTCGCGCAGCCGGTCGCGGTGGCCCAGATAGTGGGGCCTGGGGGCCTTGGCCGGTTTCGGCGTGCGCGCCGCCGCGGCCGACCAGAGGTCGGGTTGAGGTCCTTCACCGAGGTCTCGCGGCGCCACCATGCCGCGCATGGTTCTTTAATCGTTCCGGCTTGGCAGTAGGGTTTTTCAACCCCGAGGAGCGAACCCTGTGGGCTAGGCGCTCAGGACGGGCGGCTTGAAGATGCCCTGCGGGGAGCCGGTGAAGATTTCGTAGCCGGTCTCGGTGACCCCGATGGAGTGCTCGCACTGGGCCGACAGCGACTTGTCGCGGGTCACCGCCGTCCAGCCGTCGGAGAGCAGCTTCACCTGGTGCTTTCCCAGGTTCACCATGGGTTCGATGGTGAAGAACATGCCCGCCCGCAGGGTGTCGCCCGTGCCCTTCTGGCCGAAGTGCAGGATGTTGGGGGCGTCGTGGAACACCTTGCCCAGGCCGTGGCCGCAGAAATCGCGGACCACCGAGCAGCGCATGGATTCCACATAGGACTGGATGGCGTGGCCGATGTCGCCGGTCTTGGCGCCGGGCTTGACCTGGTCGAGGCCCTTCTGGATGGACTCATAGGTCACGTCGATCAGCCGCTTGGCGCGAGGGGCGACGGGGCCGACCCCGTACATCCGGCTGGTGTCGCCGTGCCAGCCGTCGACGATGACGGTGACGTCGATATTGACGATGTCGCCGTCGCGCAGGGCCCGTTCGCCGGGAATGCCATGGCAGACCACGTGGTTGGGCGAGATGCAGACCGTCTTGCCATAGCCCCGGTAGAACAGGCAGGCCGGGAGCGCCCCGTGGTCGAGGACAAACTCGCGGGCCATGCGGTCCAGGTCGTCGGTGACCGCGCCCGGGACCACGTAGGGGGTCAGCATGTCCAGGCACTCGGCGGCCAGCTTGCCGGCCGCGCGCATGCCCTCGAAGCCCTCGGCCCCGTGGACGCGGATCTGGCCGGTGCGGTGTTCGGCTTCCAGGACGTCGTTCATCATCTACCTCACGCCCGCGTCGCGCCACGGGATGGGACGCGCGATGCGGATGGCTGAAGGGCTTATGTCGCAATCATAGCACAGGACTTCAACACCCGCCTTCGCCGCGGCGGTGAGCCCGGCGGCGTACTTGGGGTCCAGCTCGTGGCAGGCGGCGAAGGCGTCGCAGTCGGTGCGCTGGATGACGAACAGCATCACCGCCCGGTGGCCGGCCTCTATCATGGCGGTCAAGTCGCCGAGGTGCTTGAGCGAGCGGGCGGCGACGCAGTCGGGGAATTCGGCGAGCGTCCCTTCGCGGCGCAGGTGGCAGTTCTTGATAATGGCCGCATATAAACCACCGCAATTTTGTGGCATAGCTTGCGGCGGGAGAAGTGTCGTGGCCGAAAAAGCTTATTCGTACTCAAGGTTTAGCTCGCGCGCCCAGGCTGAAGGTGACAGCCTGAGACGCCAGCTTGCCGCCGCCTTCGCCTATGCGGATGAGCACGGACTGGACCTCGACACCTCATTGCAAGATCGCGGCGTCTCGGGCTTTACCGGTGCGAACCGTCTGAGGGGGGCGCTGAAAGGATTCAAGGATCGGATCGAGGCCGGCGTCATCGAGCGTGGCAGTTATCTTCTCATCGATAGCTTTGATCGCCTTTCACGTGAGGCGGTGACCGAGGCGACCTACCAGCTTCTTGGAATCGCTCTGGCAGGGATTAAGGTCGTCACCCTCAACGACAAGAAGGTCTTCGGTCCGGACGCGACAATGCCGGAAGTGATGATGGCGGTCCTCGAAATCGACCGCTCGCATCACGAGAGCCTCGAAAAGGGCAGGAAGGTCGCGCTCGCCCATGGCGAGTCCAAGCGGAAGGCGCGCGAGGAAGGCCGCATCTGGCATAGCAAAGGGCCGACCTGGCTGGAGCGAGACGGCGACGTCTGGCGGGTAATCCCCGGCAAAGCCCGGATCGTGCAGAAGGCCTTTGACCTTCGCGAAGCGGGAATGGGCACGACCCTGATCGCTCGTCGGTTGGAGGAAGACGGTGAGCCAACTCCGAATGGTGGGGCGGGCGGGTGGCACCACAGCGCGGTGCTGGAAATCCTGAAGAACCGAGCAGTGCTCGGCGAGTATCAGCCGCGATTGAGCCGAAATGGAAATCGTGCGTCGCGGCGCCCAGCCGACGGCGAGCCGATCGTCGGATACTATGTGCCTATCATCTCAGAGGGCCAGTTTCACCGGGTCCAAGGTCTGATCTCTGCGGTACGTCCGAAGGCCGGGCGTCGGCCGAATGCCGTCCAAGTGAACAACTTATTTGCTGGGATTTCGAGATGCAGTGAATGCGGCGGTTCGATGGGTATTCACTTTTCGGGGCGCGCCGGGGCGGTTCACTTCCTACGTTGTTACAATGCGGCGCGGCGCCTCTGCGGCAATCGAACCCGGTTCTCATATCCAAAGGTGGAAGCAGCCGTTCTCCGGCATGTGGCTGATTTCGATCTCAGTCCAAACGCGATCCGGACAGACGACGCTCAGCGTGCTCTCGACGCCGGACTTGGCCGATTAGCGGAACTCGAATCGAAGATCGAGGCTCTGTTGACCCGAATGGAAGTCCTGGGCGAAGACGACATGATCGCTATGCGCTACGCGCAGCGTCGCGGTGAGCGTGAGAGCCTAAAACGGGAGATCAAGGGACTTCAGGCCGTGGTCGCCAGCAGCAACGCGAGGATCGATCCTGAATTGCGGAGGGTGGAGATAGATCAGCTATTCGCCGACATAGCCGGCAAGTCCGGGAGGGAGCTCTACGATGTCCGAATCCGTCTTTCGCAGGCAATCAAGGATGTGGTGACCCGGCTGGAATTCAGTGAGAGCGGCACGTTTTCCGTCAAAGTCCTCGACGGTTTCAGCCAGTATTTGTTCCGTGATTATGATCTGCTCTGGGCCGGCGTCGCGTCGCCAAATCTTCTCAAAATGCCAAGATATCGGAAGCGATTTATCGGTGACAGCCCAACGCTTGAGGCGAAAGCGCGCCGGGTCCTCAAGAATCTGGCTGCTGCTTCGGACTAGCCGATCAGGGCATCTTCGGTGATCTTACGCGCGGGATAGTCGACCCACGACGTATAGCGCAGCCGCGCTCAGCCCGCTGAGCAGCGCCCAGGGCCACCAGGCAAAATCGATCGGATGAAGCAACCAGAATGGGAATGCGGTGGCGTCGAAGCGGGCTTCAGTAGTGGTCGTAAGGGTCACGACGAAAGCCACCATCGTTCCGATCGCCGCGCCAACACTGCCTGACAGGAACACTGTTACAGGATAAATTTGAGCCATCGCCTGCCGCCTGAAGTCATTGCCGAGCCCAGCCTAGCATGGACAATAATCTTCCATCTGCAGCCTAGCCCTTCTTCGTGCTCATGACGGCGCCGGCGATCACCAGCAGGAGCGCGATGATTGCTCCAACGGGACCCGCAACCAACAGGCCGCCAATCATCAGGACGATGGCCCAGATCACTCCCATCACGGCCACCTATGTCCGTGAATTCCGCGCGCCACCGCGTCGCAGTCGTCTGGCGATCGGCCCTCTAACTGAGCGTAGGCGTTCTCACGAATACCGGCCTGCCAGACCGCGAACATGACGTCGCGATCCGCGCGGCTATTGCTGGTCGCCCCGATGATCCACTTCCTGACCCGATCATCTAGCGGTCCGGTCTGGAAGCGGCACCCCGTAGCGCGACCGATCAGGACTGCGTAGGTCGTCAGCCGATCCATGTTCTGGTAGCGATCGCTGGAGATCAGCGCCGGATCGATCGGGGCATTCGGATCGATCTCGGGCAGCCTATAGGTCTGCGCACCCTGGCCCTTCTCCTCATAGGGGCGACCGAGTCCCGCAGCTTCCGAGGCATCGTTCAACTGGCGGGCCGCTTGCGCCCGGGCGGCCTGGGCGGCAACAAAGTCCTTATCTTCAGTCGGCGCCGAGGGCTTCTCGGCCTGCGCCGTCCCATGGGGAGCCTTCAAACTCGGGGTGGGACCCTTCGAGATCATGATCGTGGCGGCGCCCATCGCGACCACAACTCCCACCAGAAAGCTGATGAAATGGGTCAATAGGGTCGAGGCGTTGACCTGAAGCCCGGCGCGACCTGCACTCGTCTGAGAAAAGTTTGTCATCGCCACCCCCAAGACTGAAGACCCAACCAGCGCTAGCGCAGGTCCAGCATTGTGTCGGTCGCAGGCGCCGAACACTGGGCTCTCCATGCGTCCTGGGTGGGGGATAGCGCGAACTGCTCTGGACCAATTCCTACGATGAATGTTTTCCGAGCGGAGCCGAACATTCCCTCCCCGCAAAACCGGGCGCTTTTGCCGTCAAGATCGTAGCGCTTCAGGAAGATCACCTGTGTCGTCTTCTGGGTTTTCGAGAACAAGAAGTCCTCAATAATCCTAACCTGCCCCTGGCGAAATTCCCTCATCGCACGGGCTTCGGCTGATTGTGCGAAGGCGGGTTCGCCGACCGCACACAACAGCCCAGCCGCGCAGGCGCCCATGAGGAAGGGACAATTCCCGATATTCTGGATCGACTTGAACAGCATCACGACGCCCCACGTTGAGTGGGGTCTATCTTGCCGATTTCAACAACCAATGATAGCCGAAATAGGCTGTTTGGCTCCTGGAGCTATCCTGCCCGCCGCCGCCTCATCCCAAAATGGATTGGGCGGTCATCGTTGGGGCGAACATCCGCCGACTCAGGAAGGCGAAGGGCCTCACCCAGGAGCAACTCGCCCACGAGGCCGGGTTCGCCATGCGGTATCTGGCGGGCGTCGAGCGCGCCGAAGAAAACGTCACGCTGAAGTATCTGGTGAAGATCGCCGACGCGCTGGGCGTCGAACCTGGCGACCTGCTGGCGCGACAGTAGGTGCGCATTTCTGGAGGGTTCTGTCCGCCGAGCCCTTCAATGGGTCTCGCTTAGGATCACTGGTAGGTTCGTCGCCGGAATGCCGCGACGTCTTGCGCCGACAGCTTGAACCATTCCCCATTGGCGCGCCGATCGGCAAACCGACGATGCCAATAGGCCTCGATCCCCGGCGGATCGTCGGTGCGGATCAGGTGGATCAATGCGACGGCTTCGGGGAGTGCGATCCGGATTTCCTTCACGCGCCGCTCGACCTGATCGCTCCGCCCGATCTTAAAGTGGTCGCCGGACTTCATGAGGTAGACCGCGCCCTCTTGGGAGGCCGTGGAAGGCACGCGCGGCGCCGGCCTGATCTCCGGAAGCAATCCCGTCAGATCGGCGTAGTCGGCCTCCGCCGTGGCTCGCTTCGCGAGCGTGGCGATCAGGTCGGTCCGTGATCCGAAGTGCCGCCGGAGGACACGCGTGGTCGGTAGACTTGGGCGGGTCCGCCGAAGCATCGCCCATTCCTTGTCGCCGGGTAGTCGTCCGGCTTCACGTACCACGGCGATGACGTGCTCTAGCACTTGCGCCGTATCGAGCCGCCCTTGCCACGCGTTCGGCTGGAAGCCGGCTTCGACTAACGCGTCGCTCCAACGCGCCCAGTAGACGCCCAGCCATTTGTGCGAGCCGATCCCGGTCTGGCGGACGAACGCGATCGTTCCGGGCGGCTTGCCGTCGTTCTCCACCGCCAGCCTGCGGATTTCGGCGATGATGGCGTCACGCATTGCAATGGTCCCCGCCGGCTTGTCGAAGGTTTTTCGGAAGATCGAGGACCGCCTTCCGGACCAGGACTGGGTTGACGTCAAGGCCCAATTGGACCGACTCCGCAGGGACGAACACGAGTTCATGGATAGGGGCTGCGTCGGCGTTCACCAACTGGACGGCGTGCGTCAGTATGAAATTCATTAGCCGGCGCGATGGCCTGAACCACTCGTGTTTCGCGTTCCAGGGTTGACCTCGTCTGCGGTCGACGCGGTGGCTGCTGAACATCTCGTGCAACAGTCTTTCCGCAACTAGCGCGGTTCCGCCGCGCCCCGACTGCCACGGGAGATATCCCCAGCCCTCAAACTGACCGTCTTCAGCGGGGTAAAGGTTCCGCCAGCGCATGATCCCCAGAAGCCTCAGGCGGGAGCCTAGTTCGCGCTCCAGAGAGGCTTTACGGTGAGCAACGTTGTTCGCCACGCCGATCTTAATGAGCCCCGGCCATGTACCCTGCTGAAGGAAGTAGACAAACCGAACACCGGGGCGCGTCTGCACGCGGCGGGATGAACGATTGGCGGCTTCTGCGCCAGCCTTTGCCCATGCCAGCGCCCGCCACTCGTCTAGCAGACGGTCAACCTCTTCCGGTGTTCTCACCGTCCGCTCCTCCAGCCACCGCCCGTTAAACCGGTGGGCGGAAAACCTTCAATTACAGACACCCGCATCATCCGCCTCGCCCGCGCCCTGACTTCGGAGGACGACGCGCCGTCGCAGCAGACGATTGAACTGCTTTCCACCGTAGTGGCGCTTCTGGAAGATGGCGACGAACGTCGCGCCCAACTCCTGGACCGGATGCTGGTTGAACTAGTTCAGGCGGCCGAAGAAACCGGGCCTCTCGCCGAGCCGCTGGAGATCATCGAGGCGGCGCGAGCGATCCGGCGCCGGCCGCACTAGGCTCGCCAGCTTGACCTATAGAAAGGCGGAGCCGAAGTCTGATCTCCGTGGACAACGAGGGAAATCCCGCCATGCCGACCCGAGAGATTGATCCCAAGAACATCGGCGCGAACGCTGATTGGGAGGGGAACAACGCGGCGTTCACCTGCCCAGTTTGTACGAAGATATTTCTCGTAAGCGGCTTGATCCACAAGGCAGGCCGCAGTTGCCCTGCCTGCGGGATGTCGAAGGGGTACGTAACCGGCGGCAAGGCCACGGGTGGAGCCGCTAGGATCGAGTGGACCTGGGCAGATGACGCATGAGCAAACCGTAACGACGTCGAAGCAGCTTGCGGCGCTCCGCCAGATCAATGCCGCGATTCAGCATTTTCAAGATGGCGAGTTCGAGTGCGCGATCACCCTCGCAGCGGCTGCGGAGGGGATTATCCCGAGGTCAGACTTGAGCCTGTGGTCACAGCTACAGCCGCACCGAGGTGATGTTGATCTCAATGCCTTCGTCAATTGGCTGAAGCATGAGGATCGGTCGCCCGAAGAGCTTGAGATCGACGCATTCGAGGTCGCGATGACTATCATCCGAGGTGTCACAGCGTTCATTGCTCATTACCGGCTGTCGTCGGCAGAATTCGAGGGATTCTTAAAATGGGCGGCAGACGAAGGATATGTGCCGCATAAGAGGCCCGCTCTGCCGCTGAACTGACCTAGTCGGCTGAACCGGGGTGGTCGGGAAATCCGTGCGGCGCTTCCCAATTTTTTCGAGAATCGCACTTTCCAGAACATCATGCCGTTCTAGAAATGCGGGCGTCGGAATGGAGTTTTCGGTTTCGACTGCAATTCTCAAATCGTTGCGGAGGCGCTAGGCGCCTCCGAAAATTGCTACGATGGTGGGGGGCCTTGGGTCCCTCATGCCTCCCGGAAAAAACGCATCTAACCCTCGCCATAGACGCCCATCCCGGCGAGATGACGTGGGTTATCCGATGATATTGGCGACGATCTGCGGGCTTAAGGCGGTGCCCTTTTCACTCCGGTATCCGAGCACCGCGAGTTCGGCCGCGATCGCCCGCAAGGATCGCGCCTTGCCCGTCTTCGGGGATTTCCGTGCGAGACGCTTCGCCTCGCGGACGATAGCCGGGTGACGTTCGGCATGTCCCTTGCGGCCCTCGCACTTGCCCTGGGACGCCCGGATGCGCTCACGGCCTTTACGGAGGCGGTCGACAATCTGGCGTTTCTCATAGCCGTGCATGGCACCGACGATCTGGCGCAACAGGACCTTGATCGCGTCGTCATCTTCTGAGAGGTCCACGCCGCCTGCTGTTACGACCCGCACCCCGCGCTTCGCCAAGAGCGCCAGACCAAGCTCTTGCGTGACTACGTGGCGCGCGAACCGGGCCTGATCCTCGACGAGAACCATCTGAATTTCTTCAGTGGCGCAGTGATCGAGAAGAGCGAGAAAGCCTGCCCGATCTTCGATCCGATCTTCGCCGGAGACGGCTGCGTCCCAGAAGCAGGACACCACCTCCACAGCGTTGCGCGACGCGTACCCCATGACGGCGTCGTTCTGTCGATAAGGCGAGTCTCCGTCGACGTTGGCGGCAGATGATGTCCGAAGGTAAGCGGTGGCGCGCATTGCAATTTACCGGTGTTTCTCGTTACGAAAACACCATACAAAAAAGGGGTTTGGAGTCAATCTTTGTCCTGTTTTCCGAAGAAATCAGGACAAAGAAGGTATGTGGCGGGGTTTTCCGCGCCAGCGCGAATGCGCGCGGCCCTAATTTTGAGCGGTCAGCCAGCCGCGCAGAGCCACCCGGACCACGGCGGAAAGGTCATCGTTCAAGTTGAACTCATTCCACCACGTGGGATCGAAACTCGTCTCGGCCTCCAAGTCGAACAATATGAGGCGATCCCCATGCACCACCTGGGACCGCACTGCGTAAATCTTGTTGCGGCTCGCCTGATGGCGTTCGCCCGGAGCGTAGGTTTCGAGGAACGCCCTGAACGTCGCGCCGATACCGGGGTGGTCGTGAGTCACGTCCTTACCGCAAGCCGGACAGTGCAACTCATGGCTGGCGCCGCGTAAAAGCAAAGCCTCCACCGCCGTCACCAACGACGCGAACGAGGCCGAAACACTGGCTCCCCATTGGCGGCGTGCGAGGTCGAGCCAAAATAGGCTCCGGTCAAAACGAGCACGCTGGGACTCCGGCAAGTCGAGATATCGACAGATGGACGTGTCGAGGTCGGACGGGACCCGCAAGTGGCCGCCATCATGACCGGATCGATCATGGTACTCGCCAGCCTCGATCTCTTCGATCCGTTTGGCGGCCGGGGTAGATGGAACGTCCCGGAGAAGCTCACCGGGATCAACCAGGTAGGACCGCTGCGCCCAGACAACTTCATGTCCCTCGGGGCTTTTCACAATAGCCCATCCCGCGTCCGGCTGACGGTCTGGCAGGTTTGTTCGGCCGGCGAGCAGCAGGTTTAGGAGCCGGGTCAGCCGGCGATGGTCTCGCCGTCTGCGGTAGCGCGTGACGGCCAAGAATCCACCATCGATCACCGGGTATTCCAGTATGAAAGGGTGTTCCGCCATCTCCACGGGCGGGCGCGGCGCGCCTTCCATCATAGGGAGAATCTGGACGCCGGACCGCTCCCCTCTCCAGGAGCCTTCCACGCGGAAACTGCAAAAGCTGATCCCCCGGCCGAACCGGGGAACACCGGAGAGAAGCGCCGCGCCAACCTCCTCTTCGATCGCCCGCCACTCAGCGCGATCGAAGGCGGCGCCGGGTCTAACGTCACTCAACCTGTTTCGAGGGAAGAACAGTCGGACGTGGCAATTTGGCCCGGCCTCCGGTAGCGCCAAGCTGGGTGGGTCGCCCTCCCTGAGGTCCAGTTGACCAGGGCCGCCAATCCGTTCGTTGAGGAGAAGGCGAAGCTCGCCCGGATCGAGCGCCGACCATTCCGGGCGGTAGAGGTTGGTGACGGCCATGGTGACCTCCGGCGGACGGGAAGCAGTGTAGCGGTGTCGTTCTCGCTGGATAGCTCGCCGCCATGATCCGGCTGAATGGGGCGGCGCCCTCGCGACTAAGAGTGTCGGCCGGCCATGTAGGGTGATGATAGGCGGTGTGCTCGCTCGGGAATCAGCGAGCGTCAAAACAGTTGCTAGACAAGACACGCGAGCGTGTGAACCTGACGCAGGTTTTGAAGTGGGGGGGCGCGGTGGCTGGCGTCGAAAAGATCGCTAAGACGGCAGGAGTGACGCTACTCCTGTTCCTGATTTTTTGGGCGTCATACGCGCTCGCCCATGCAGCAATCGTATTCGTTGTCTCTTATCTCAACCACGTCGCTAACAATATCGCCTCTCCGAGACAATATACTGAATATGCAGAGCGGTTCCTAACCTACAACGCGAGAATAGTCGGCGCGGTTTTGGCGCCAGCAGTCTCCGTTTCGATGTGCAAATTTGTTGGCAGGAAGATGGGCGGCGAGAGATATAGAACTCCGCTTACAATAGGCATCGTACTGTTCGTCGCCGGAGGTTGGCTACTACATAGCCCCAACTATCGGGAACTATGGGCGGACAAGGCGATCAATATCTTGGAGAGTGTCGCTATAATATCCTTCGCCGTCTCGCTCCTCTCGACGGCGACATGGGCAGCGGTATTTGGTCCGATCTTACGACCGATCATTTATTTCATAATTCGAGACAAGAGATAGGGGCCTTCGAAGTCTTCACGACGGCAGGAACGAGTCATGAAATCTACAAGTGTAAATTATAGTTCAATCTGTCTGATGATTGCCGACTGCGTGCGAGAATTCTCGAAGCATAGCTCGGGAGAGGCAGGCGGGCGCCGCGAACGCGATACTTCCGATGTTTAATTGGGACCCCATCTATCTGAAGAACGTCATGCCAGACCGTGATTTCATCGAGCGTACACACCATGGCGCATAGGTTCTCACGCCAGACTCCAACCCAACTCTAGAAAAAATGTGGACAGAAAACGGCAATAGATAAGCTCATCAGTGGATATTACCGGCTTTTGTCCGGTTTATTATGTGAGGACTTCTGCGGTTGTAGTCTGTGGATGGAAGCTGCCATCACCAAGCCGCTTCTTCCTTGTATTTCTGTTCGGTTGTCCTAATACCTCGCGATATGTCGGCCGGATCGGCGGCGAGATTGACGCCCAAGATTTTCCACAGCCTTGCGTCCAATGCTTCGACCACACAAGGCGCACCGATCGGAGCACCGGACTCCAGGTTCAACCACGCCCCTTTCAAGGCGCCCTGTCGGCCAAGGCGCTTCTCCTGACCACGCCACCAAGCGGCAAGCGTCTCCTGCCCGGTCTCGCCGTGATGGGCGTTTGTTCCAGCCTCTAGACAAGCCGCCAGTGCTTCAGAAAGTGCGCCGGTCAGGACGTCGGCGATCTCCATTCCAGCCGCCCTCCTGGCCTCCCGGACGGCTTCGCCGATATCGCATCGCCGCCGATAGATGTCGGGCAGAACGTCACCGCGCCATGGGCGCCCGGATGCCTCCAAGGTCAGCACCACGTCCACCCACAGGCGGGAGCCCGGAACGGGGAGCCTTCGCCGTTCCGACTCGCGAAGCCGAACCGCCCACCCCATGCCCCAGAGATCAACTCGCCCTTGGAGATACTCCGGAGACCCGGCGAGCATACGTCGCAGCGCTCGTTGACCGGTCGGGTCGAGTCCGAGCGCAGCATGAATCTCGCCAGGCGTCATGACCCCGCCGTGGTCCGCGAACAGCGCACAGAGCTGGACCTTCAGCCTGTTCGTCACACCCATTACGTCTGATCGATCAAGCAGCGGACCCGCTATGAAGGTTCCCCGCCGACCCTGGGCGAGAACGCCGCGATCCCGCATCTGGTATAGCGCGCGCCGCAACCGTCGCTCGCCCTCGCCGCCGCGACCGAACCGCTCTCCCAATACCACCGCCATGTCGGCATGAGTGAAACCGTCCGGCGCACGGGCCAGTGCTTCTCGGGAGGCTTCAAGCACTTCCATTGTGAAACGACCGCTCATTGGGTCTTGGCGGCGAGTAGCTTCATCCGCCAACCGTCCGGCGACCTCTTGAGCTTCCAGTTCTGCCCGTCGATCGCCCACACCCGACGTTCGAGCCCGTCCAGGCGCTCGTAAAATGCGGCCTCGTCTTGGCCCTCGCTTGTGAATGCGATGGCCGATCCCATGCCCGCAGCCCATTGGAATAGTTTTGCTTCCGTTAGGAGTGCGTCTCCATGCGCCGCCACCCACTTCACGGCGAAACTGCGAAGGCCGGCGTCCTCACGATCCACCCGGATCGCCCGAGGGTTCTTCAGAAACCCCGTTATGCCGCAGACCTCCAAGACACCTCCGACCGCGCTTACCCAGGCCTCGAAGCTGGGAAGTCGCTCCGCTCCAGCGAACGCCGGCCTTCCGACCTGTATCCAATATTGGATCATGGTCAGCAGGGCGGCGATAAGCTCACCGCGATGGTCCGGAACCCAGGTCTTAAGGTGGTGCTTGTAGGTCCGCTTCCGGACGTCCTCCTGGTCCGCATCCAAATTGATCCAGACCACGCGCCTGGCCATTTCGTTCGGAACGACGGGGCTGATCCCGGTGAATATTGTAAGGAAATCGTTCGGACACCTGATCCAGTCAGACTCTCCCAAGAGGCGCCCGCTGACCGACGACGAGGTCGAAAATCGCAAGATGGTCGGCGAGTTGAGCCTTGTGATGTTGTCGAGGAAGCAGAACCCCCGCCCGGCCCTCGCCAACGCGAGCATCACCTTTTGCATCTCGTCATTATTGTCAGTGTAGGGAACGGTTTCGGCCTCTTCTCCGTCGAAAATCAAAGACGACAGGTTCGCCAGTTGAGTGGCGCCCGTTCCCGCTATTGGCTTCACGATCCCGAAAATCGGCGACACCGCCCCGATCCCCTTTCGCATGAATGGGGTCAGCAGCATCGCGATCGCGTTGGCCTTCGAGACGTCAGGGGTCTCGGCGCCGTCTAGTTCATCCGAAAAGGGGAAGTCCAAGAGAAGATCGTTTTGGATCAGGCTTACGGCGTCGGCGACCTGCTCTGGCGTCAGACACTCGGAAATTTCAGGGACGATAAGGTCGCCAAGGTCGACGCAGAAGTCTCCGAAATGCCCATCTCGATCTAGGCGATCCCAAGTTTCATTGAACGTGGGCGACCGAACGACGGTCGGTTTCGGTGGCAGCGCCCGAGCTATCTCCTCGAACTCATCAGAAATCTGTTCGCGAGGTGGCGCCTCCTTGATCATCTGCGCGCCAGCCTTCCTCACCTGCGCGACAGACGCCAGACTGGATACGGCGGCGTGAAAGGCCCCTGGCCGAAGGTCTTCATAGATTACCCGGCCAGCGCTATCCTGGCCCTTCCGTGAAACCTGGCCGAGATTGTTGACCCAGACGGGTTCGTCTGTGTTTTGCAGTAACACGGTCTGGCGAATGAAACTTCGGCAATCAACCTGATCGATCGCCTCTTGGTAATTGAGGATGCGATGACCATTCGGAAGCGTCGTTACAGTACCTGACGCGGCCCCGGTTTCTTCCTTCGGCTTCGGGAGACGCGCGGTCACCTCGCGTCGCAGCACGGTGACACTAACTTGAGTGAGTTTGCTGAGGCGCTTGATCGTCACCTCGCGGTCCGACATGACCGCGAGATTGGCGATCTCGCCAACGACGGCGTCCCGCGCGATGATGTCGCCGGCGCCCATATGGTCGATCTGGGCCAGGATCGCGTCTAATGCGTCCTGTCGCGCCTGCGGCGTCGGCGGCGCCGCGATTTCAGCGACGTCCGCGTTGTACTCGTCCGAGGTGAGCACCTCTTCAGGAAGACGCCCGTCCGCGATCATCGCCGCCAGCATGTCGAACCCGGTATATCTCCGACAACTCTCGTGCTGGCATGAGATCGTGAAAATCGGGGATGGCCCTTCCCCAGCATTAGTAACGAAGCAAGCGGTGTCATTTGGATCGCCAGCGTTGCTGTGGCCGCTGTCAAACGGGCACTCAATTGTGACCTTCGACCCATTCCGGCTACCGCGAATATGTTCGTCGTCGTGGTTGCGCACGGCATCGGCGATCTGGAAGCCGGGCGCGCGCTTGAAGAAGCGCCCGGCAAGTTCACGCCCGGCTTCGGTTGATGTCCTTGACCCAGAACGCGACCCGTTCGGCGTCGATAGCCCGGACTCAATTTCCAGTGCCTGCCAGTCCAGGGGATTGCCGCCGAACAGGTAAGTCTCATGCGGACGATCCGGCGCATGCGACGGCAGATGGAAGGCGCGATTTAAATCCGAACCAGTTCGATCGATCGATAACCCGCCCAACTCGCGGGCCACGGCTTCAGGAATGGCGCGCCACCGTGCCCGCCCCTCCGCGTCGGTAGGTCCGTTGTCGGCGATCACATAGGGTTCGGCGAGGGGAACGATCACCCGCCATCTCGGAAGCGGTCGGTGCGAGATCACGGCCTCCCGGCCCGCCCGTCCCTGCAATACTTCCACCGAGACATTCTGCACGAACACCGGATCGTACTTCTTCGTCTGGAGTAGAAATTGGGTTGCAGCTGCGGGCGTTGGCTCGTCACCGAGGTTGTTGTTCCGGCACCACCTGACCAGGGAATCGAGCGGCACCCGCGTTTCAGGCTTCATATGCGAGTGGGTGGACGTGAGCACGGCCGCTAGGCCCGCCGCCTTGATCCGTGAGATCATTTCCTCGGTGGCGAGGCCAGTATCGATATCCAAGCCAACGAACGCCATCGATATGACCGCTGCGACTTCACGGGGACCCCTTGGAAGAGCGCCTAAGACCAGTGATGCGGTGTCCTTGTTGGCGCTTTCCTTGTGGCGGCAGAATAGCTTCAGGACACCAGCGGCCGTCATGTCGATCGGAGACCATATTTTCGACTTGATCCCCGCCGCCCGCGTCACCGTCACAATGCGCTGAAGTGCCGGGGCCTCCCAATCGATCGGCGTGACGATCTTGGCGTCTTCGAACCGGTCGAAGTCATCGTCGGACGAGGCGAGGGTATCGGAGTCGTCTGGGTATTCTTCGCTGATTGCGTCCCGCCAAGCTTGTTCGTTCCAAGACGGAAGAGCTAGCGCCTCGTTGTGATGGTCCATTTGATACCAATGTTGACCCTGCACTCCGCATGGTGGAGGCACAGTGTCGCTTCGTTAGTGGCCCGCATTCCTGGCCCGCTTTCCACCAGGATCGAGACGCGCAACTCAAACGTCAAGCGCTTAGTAAGTTGACAGACAGCTCCGAACGCGCACGCGAGTTTCTTTACTTACCGTGGCTGTCCACACAGGAGTTCGCTTCCGCGCTATTTCTAGAGTTACGGGTCTCCATGCTCGGGATGCACTGGTTCACCGTCGAACTCTTCCAGAAGTGGCGGCGCTGTTGCCCGACGACCCGGTGACGAAAGAGGATCATCCATCCCCCTCCTCCCAGGGCCTTGCCACCTCGCGTGCGACGGCGCGGCTCAATGCGTCGAGGGTCTCCTCACCAGCGCGACGGCTTCCCAAGTCCACGAACTCGCTGCCGAGGGCGAGCAGGCGTGGCTCGAAACGGACTCTGATCCTACGTGGCTCGAATCCCTGCTTCAAAATCTCGACAAAGCCGCTCCGGACCGGCTCGAAATCCAATTGGAACACTGTTTCGCAGTTCATGCTTTCCACCACCATGACCAGGTCCCGAACCATCGTCCAAAAACGAAGCTCCGGTGAACTGAGGCGTGACGGGAGCCACGGGCCGCCGAGGATTCCCCGGCGCCATGCGTCGTCGTCCCACAGGTCGCCAAGGCGTTGCGTAAAGTAAGCCGCTAGTCGGTCAGCTTCGCGTGACACGGCC
The DNA here is from genome assembly GCF_030697925.1 of Phenylobacterium sp. Classification (GTDB taxonomy): domain Bacteria; phylum Pseudomonadota; class Alphaproteobacteria; order Caulobacterales; family Caulobacteraceae; genus Phenylobacterium. Next base: position 22,940 of record NZ_JAUYOJ010000241.1, read on the forward strand.
TGCCCACGGGCCGCATGGGTCACATGATGGGCGTGGGCGGTCTGCCGGCTCACGTCGCCAGCCCCGGCGATTCACCCGTGCGCGCGAAAATCGGGCCGGCGCGTTTGCGGAACCAATCCTTTACGTCGTTCTCTCTGTAAAGAATCGGAGTGTGAGGGCTCAAGCGGCACCCCGCCACGCCTTCTCCACGCCTGCAAAGCTCTAGAAACCAGCTTCTGGTGAACCGTGGGGGGAGTCCCCATTTTTCAACAATACCGTCCCAGTCGATGAGCCGATCCGGATTAATATCCGTCGCAATCGGATGGCCGATTAGTTCTGAGTCTGCTTCCAGCACCGTCCTCATAGCGACGTCACCGGCTTGCCGCCCGCATTTGCGTGATCAAGGCGTTGTGTCGCCGTAAGTCCGCTAAGGTCGGGCTTGGCGGGGGCGGTGTGCGACCCCTCGAAGAGGATCGCCGCATCTTCACGCGGACGGATGACTTTGAGTACAAAATCGGCGAGGTCCATGCCGGCGTGATCCCTTCCAGTAACGGCCCAGCCTCCGAAAGAGTCTCGGCCGATACCAACGGCATTTAGTCGGTTTATGAGGTCCGGGATGGCCGATGCCTTCACGCGGATCGTTGGCGCAAGTGCAGTCAGGTAATGAAATAGTCTCTCAGAATTAGTCATAGATGGAGGCGTCGCTCTGTGATGAAGGGAGGCGCACACCCACATAAGAATTAAGCCAACGGCAAGGGGTCGGCTTGAGCCCCGAAGACCAATCGCGATGTCGGTGTGCTGTCGTGTAGTTGAGGCGGCCCCCGCCAATGACTACGCGATAGATAATTTATCTCAGAAATCTCCCCAATTGTCAAGAATTCACGCGAATTGGATAGAAGTATTGTTGCGAATATCTTTGATTCATTGTTAGTTCGCGCTGAAATTTTTATTGCGTATTGAAGCTCTCTTAGCAGCGGTCGGGTGACGGCATGAACTTCGATCAGGTCGGCTTGGCCGTCGCGGGCGGCATTTGCGGTGCTTGCCTGACCCAGGCCGCAACGTTCCTTCGCGATTGGCTCGTGAAAGGAGAGGAAGGTCGGTTCACGGCCTTGACCTTGGCGCTGGCGCTGGAGGACTTCGCATCCAGGTGTACCCAGCCCGTATTTGCCCTGGAGAACTACGCAAGTTCGAATTTCAGGACCGCCGAGCCTAGCGGCTCGATTCCTAAGCTCCCTGAATATCCTGATCGTACGAGCTGGAGATCAATCGGTGTCGAGCACGCGTCCAACGTCCTGAGCTTCCGGGTGATGGTCGACTCCGCGCACTCGTATCTCTCCGACGTATGGGAGCACGAGGGCAGCGCTTCCGTGTGGGGTAACGCGTCAGACAAAGCCGTCGAACTGGGCGCCGCCGCCCTAGAAGTCGCTGGCAAGCTAAGAAGGGCGTTCACGCTTCCCGCCATGCCAAAGGGCGACAGCTTCGATGCGGAAGTCTTTTTTCGAGACCGCCTCGCTGATTTGGCCACCCGCCGCACAGCATATGAGAAGGCGGGCGCGGAAATGTGGGCGGAGTTGGACGCCGAGGTCGCTCTTACGGAGCCCTCGGAGTGATCGCTCGATTACCGCGAGAATTCCCCTGGATCGTCCGAGGTAGGGTTCTCCCCCGCCCATCGAATGCAGGTCAACAAACACAGTCGGGTGAGCTGCTCCGCTAACCCTCTCGTGCCGACCCAATCATGACCCAGTTTCGAGTTCGTGCCATGGACAGTGCGGCTCCGGCCCTCACGGTAGACCTGAGCAACGGCCTGACGGAGAGTCGGGCCGTTGCTCCGGATTGGGATTCCGCTCTCAATTCCTAGCCTTGCCGTGACGAGCCGCTCTATTCCCCCGGCGCCTCCGCCCATGGCCAAGGCGTCAAGGGAAGCTGAGAATTTCACGATGCCCATCAGGGAGACAGGGTCACGACAGCCCTCGTGAAACCACAGAAGGGACTGAGCGAGAGCCGTCGTCATCCTTGGCCGGGAGACATTTCCAGTCGGGCTGACAATGCACGCGAGTATCTCGCCGACGAGGCGGAAGTGAGCTGCATTGGCCGAGAATATCTCTTCCCACTCGCCGGGCCTGAGCCAATGAGATCGCGGCAGGTGGGACCAACTAGACTGGGAATGCATCACTCCTGGTAGGAAGATCAAAGTCTGCTGTCGATGCGGGATGCGGTCAAAGTTGAGGTTCAGACCTTCCAAAGTCTTGGATGGTGTCTGCCATAGGAGTGCAATTGCCGCCATGGCCAGTCGTACGGCCGTTAGAGCCTTGTCGCGCCCGGCTTCCGCCGCAAGGCCATCAATCAGCACGCTACATACGTACGGCGACTCCTCCACCGTATCCCTGACCACGCGCTCATTGATGCTGTCGCGAGACGGGCGCCGCTTGCGCAGGCGGAGGCCTTCCCAGCTTCGTTCAATTCGCCGCCGCGCGGTTTTTGAAATGTCGCCATCCCGGTGCTTGCGATCTAGCCAATCAGAACGGCCTTCGAACCGGACGATCCCTATCGAAAAGGGCTGGATCGCCGTGTTGCCGAATAGCGTGCAGCCGAACGCGTACTCCCGCACACCATAGTCTGCATTCTGTCGCGACAGGTCTGATTTGATCGTTGCTAGAACTGCATCGGCGTTTGTCGACGGGTCAATATCGAGGTCAATTGACACAAGCGCAGGTCCGAAGGACTTCCGGACGGATGCACGCCACTCGGCGCGGGTGTACTTGGGCGCCAATGCTGGGTCTGCCGCCATCAACGCGTCGGCCACCGTCGTGATGCCCTCGTCAAGTTTGCGAGACACGACAAGCGAGCCGCCGTTCCCAGCGTCGATCAGGCGAGGAAGGGGAAAGTCGTCATCTGCCACGTCGTACGGGCTGGGCACATTCTGGAGCCTGGTCAGCTCTTCGATGATGTCTGCAATCTGGTTGCCAATAGTCGCCACGTTCTCGGTCCGCGCTGGCGTATTCTATCAATCAAGGTTGTGCGTCAGCGGTCTCGAAGCGCACGACATCAAATCCGGCTGGCAGGGTCTTGATTGGCCACCGCGCGTGGATGTTCTCGTAGACGGTGATCGCTGGAACGGTTCTGGTCCGAAGAATGAATCCGACGCCGCTGAAATTGTGATTAGCGCCTGGCCTGAAGGCTCGGTTCTCACCGTGGTACGAGTCAACCATCCGGCTGTTCTCGTCATATTCAACCTCCCACTGGCCATACATCGCCGCCACAAAATCCGTCTGCTCGGTGCCGAAAAGTTGCAGGCCGTCGAGATTGTTCATGACCAAGAGAATGGCTTGATGGCCATCCTCGGCCACCGTTCTCATCTGGCCGCGCGCGGCTTTGATCCTCGCGCGAACGTGGTTGCCGACAGTCCGGCTGCGCAATTCCGAGGTGAAGTTTTTGTCCGCATCGATTTGCTTGATCTCGAAATAGATCGTCTGGCCGAGATGGAACACGCGATAGTCAGGCGTTCGGACTGTTATCGCTGGGACCCGTTCGAACGTAATAGAATGCGCAGCGCAGAACTGTTCGAACTGGATTTCACTCGCGGTAAGTCTCGTCGCCATCGCTCGCTGTCGACTCACTGAAGACATGCGTGAATTTAGCACGCGAAAGCCACCGCCCGATTCAGCCCCGCCCAGAGCCTACAACAGGCGAACGAAAGCGACGCGATTCATGACCATTAGGCCATTGAGTAAGCGCGAGAAACAGATTGCCGCGATGTCCGTCGCCGAACGGATCGCCATGGCGCGAGCCAAGGCCGACGCGTTAGTGGACCGTTGCCTTGAGGTCGAGCGCATCCATGCAAATAATCGGTTCCTAATCTACGGAAGGGTCTTCGGGGGCAGCCTTGACCACACGTTCGCCGGCAATGCCTACGAGGCGCTGCGCATTCATTCATTCTCGTTCGAGGTGCTGCGCAGCATGGCTCTTTGGGACAATGCGTCAGAGGACCGGATAAGCATCCCAGAGGTGATCGCACTAATCAAAGAGCCTGCCGTGATTGCTCAAATCAAGGCCGAGTTCTTCGCCGGCTACGGCGCAGAGGAGCGCAGTTTTCTTACAGGGGAAAGCATCAAAGGTCGGTTCGAACGAAATCTGCGCCACGCCCTAAATCTGGCGGCGGCGCTGAGCGTGTCCCAACGCTTGAAGAGCCTTAGGCGGCAGCGGGACAAGTTCTATGCCCACAACCTTACCATCGAGACCCTTGCACCCAAATTTGGATATGAGCGGAAGTTGCTTCGGTCATCGCAACGCATCGTCAATGGCCTTAGAGGTGTGCTGTCCGATGCTGGACTGGACTTTGCGAACACCCGCGAACTCAATAGGCGGCACGCGACCGAGTTCTGGACCGGGCTAACTTGGCATAAGCCCTAGAACGATTTCGTCCGGCCTGGAACTGGGCGTCTTCATCCGGGGCTGGCTGCGGGACACGTCTCATCGTTCAACGGCCGGGGCACCTCGAATGGTGAAGCTCACAGAGAGCCAGCAGCGGGAACACGTGAAGGGCGCGCTAGGGAACCTGGAAGCGCTTTGCCGCGTCTTCGACGAGGGAAGCCCGTATATCGCATTTTCGATGGCAACGGAGGTTCGCAAAGTTCTGGTCGACAGTCCGATTGCGACCCGACTTCGCGGCGGCCTCACCTTCAGTACGCCGGTTAGTAGCTCGACCGAATATAATCTGCTGCCAGAAATGAAACTGGTCGCAGCCACCATTTCAAGTTCTCCCGCACGGATTTCATTCGTTCATCAGGCGGGCGCTGACATGCTCCCGACCAAGCGCCTTGCTTTCCGGGACTGGTGGAACAAAGACATAATTCATCGAGCGGGCGCCGCACCGATCGGTGCCTCCGAGCCGGGCACCGTGTTCGGAAATCCGGAACACCATGTGCCGTATGAGAAGCGGCATACGCTGGTCAGACGGACGTTCGTGGATTGGGTAAGAAACCGGCTTGGCGCACATCTGGACGGGGAATTGCCCGATCTTCTGGATGAATTGCAGCGCTCGGAATCGATGGGAGCGCGCTTCGGCGTTGGTGCCCTCAGCACGCTAGATGGAACGCTGCCAATGGTTGTCGGACCGGCTGCCGCCATGATGCGCCAAGTCGCATGGGAAGTGCTAGATGCGTACGCCGTGCTGCGGCGGATTTAGGAATAGGTGAAGCCACCAACCGCCAGCAAGTGGGAAGATGGCTAGCATTTTGCATCCGGCCCATAGCGTGCTGACCCACGCGCCGCCTTATACCGCCAGGCTCAAACGGTTGGCGTGGCGGGACGAATGAAGTTGTCGTGCTGGCAAAAGAGGCACATGCCTTCGTCATCGAGAACGTTCGCCTTGCATTCATCGGCCTTGCAGTCGCGACGCTCGACGACGCTACTGATGCCGCAGACCTTACAGTCGAGCGTCGTCTCGGATCGCTCCTTCGTGCGGAGTTGCGCGAGCAACGGAAAATCATCCGCGTAGTCGCGGTTCGCAGTGGCGTAGCAATTGGGGCAGAGGTAAGCACGGCGCCGTTTGTCGAAGCCCAAGAATCGTTTCGCCTGGGCGGGCTTGAGATATTTCAGAGCAAGCTCAATGTCGTTCATAACTCGATTTCGCTCGGTCTCGCCGCCATCGATGATGCTCACACGGCTCTGAGATTCCTGCTGAATGCAGCGCTCCGGCCAAGGCATCTCGTTGTAGAGCGTCTCGGCGGCCGTGAGGACGCTGATGATTAGTGTGCCAGGCTCGAATGTGTCCTTCGGAACCGAGTGCATGAGCTTGTTCCGCTGCCGGCGGATGTCGTCGAAGAACGCTCGGAAGGTGTCGTCGAGCGGAGCCGTTGAAACGGCGTTGTGGACCTTTGTCAGATCAACCGCGTCGATGGTCCGGAAATCGCTGAAGGAGGCGTCAATTGTTGGCCACTTGCTGTGTTCGGTCGAGATCAAGATGAAGGGTGAGATCGCCGTGATGCGGCCTTTGATCCCAAGCTCCATCGACTGCTGGATCAGACTTAGGGCGTTCCCAAGTGCAATCTGCGACTTCTGCCAATACTCCTCAAGCATGGCCTCATCGAGTTCGGCGCCGGTGTATTTCCCGTCGCTTCCCCGGAGTAGATCCATTGCGATATCCCACGCGAGATAGAGCAGGTTGACGCCCGCATCATGGAATTCCTTGGCGGTGGGGATTTCGGTGATCATCGGATTGACCGGGCGGAGCGGTTCCAGGGAAGCGTGCAGGTGAGCCTCACAGCTTCAGTCCATACATCACAGGCATATCAGCCCGAAGGGACCTATTCTGCTAGCTTGGGCTTCCGGTGTTTATCGTTCCGTTCCCGCGCCCTAGCCAAAACGTCGTGGCGCGCTCTAACGAACACGTCCTCGATCACCGTCTCCAACATCTCGAACGCGTCGAGGGCCTCATCGCGAGTCACCGTGTCGTGAGTTCCCAGGTTGCCGATCCACTTGGCCGCTTCGATGAGATCGGCCTGTTCAACCCACTTCCCGTGGTCGAGTTCACGGAAGAGCTTGATCCGTGTGTCGAGCCAGAGAGGACCGCCCTTGTCGTTGCGCTCGGGAATGCCGAAGTCGGTCAGGATCGCTTCGACGGCCTCTCGGACCCTACTCGCCGCCGCCTTCTGATCGATCCAGAACAGCGTGGCGGCTTCCCGAACCTTCAACTCGATGGGGCGCGGGACCTTCGGGGGGATTTTGAATGGGAGCGGAGAGGGGATGACCGATAGAGCCTCGTAACTGACCTCGGTCTGGTAGTCGTCTTCCTCGGGCACCCAGAATCGGAAGGTATTGCGATTGCCCGAGATGGTTCCGGTTTCCCCACAGACCGGCGCGTCGCACTTCATGTGCGCCACGAACCGATCCACCATGTCGTCATGGTTCTCGGAGGGGTCGCTTTGGCTGATCCGCTCCGCCCGGCTCTCGGTCACTTGGATGGTCTTGAAGACGATCCGGTAGGTCCCAGCCTGACAGGCCGGGCACGGCCATGACGGGATCGCGATCCACCGCTTCCACCGCTCTTGATCCACGCCGTCCACCCGCTGTCGAAAGGCTTTCCCATAGCACACACCTTCGACCGTTGAAGGTGACGCCCGCAGCCAATCCGTTGCGACCTTGACCTTTAGCGTCGCCAATCAAGTCGGCGCGCAATTCTGACCGCCTTCACCGAGATGTCGCAAGCGTAGACCAGCACCTCAACACCTGCATCGGCGACCTGTTCGAGCCCGTTGGCGAAGGCAGGGTCCAGTTCGTGGCAGGCGGTGAAGGCGTCGCAGTCGGTGCGCTGGACCACGAACAGCACGACGGCGCGATCACCGGCAGCCGCCATGGCTTCAAGCTCTCGCAGGTGTTTCAACGACCGTGCGGCGACGCAGTCGGGGAACTCGGCAAGGCCCTTCGTTCTCGATAGGTGGCAGTTTTTCACCTCTAGCCAGAGGCGACTTCCGGTCTGCGGCTCCGGTGGTTTTAAAGATTGACGGTTCTTGACCTCCAGCCAGCAGGGCGCGCGGCCGTCCTGCTCCAGCAGGAAATCGACGCGGGAGTTTTGGCCATACTTCACCTCGCGACGATGGCTGGAATAGCCGGTGAGCTCCGGGATGGCGTCCTGGGCCAGGGCCTCGGCCACCAGGCGATTGGGGTGCATGGTGTTGATCCCCACCAGCCCGCCGTCGACATCCACCAGTTCCAGGGTGTGGGCGAGCTTGCGCTTGGGATCGTCGGACTTCGACACCCAGACCGGCAGGCCCGGCATGTTGAGGCCGAGCATGGCGCCGGGGTTGGGACAGTGGGCGGTGACCGGGGTCCCGTCGTCCAGCACCACGTCGGCGAAGAAGCGCTTATAGCGGCTGACGAGCGCGCCACGGGCGAGCGGCTGGGCGAAGTCCATGGCGGGGGTCTCTGGCGCGGAGGAGGCGAGGGCCCTCACTTAGGAATGTGTCGCCGGGAGGGCCAGAAGTTCCTGAAAATGGGCCGCATTTCACAGGCCCGGCGCGGCTGTGGAAAATTTGAATGGCCACGCTTGCATGGGGCCCGGGCCCGAGGGACAGGCTTGCGGCGGGGAATGTCGTCGAGGCGACACGGGCGAGACTTGAGCGACAGCGACGTGGAGCCCCATGCCCGATCTTCCCGATCAGCCCGCCGAATGGCCCCATCAGCTGTGCGCCGCCGGCGCGCTCGCGCTGATCGGGATCGTCTGGCTGCTGGTCTTGCCGGTGGCCGCCACGGCCTATGCCGGCCTGGAGCTCGCGGCGCGCATTCGCCGCGCGGCCAAGGCTGGGCGATCCGATCGGCCAACTATCGACGCCTGTCCGCCTCTGGAGTCAGCGAGGCCGCCTATTCGGCGACAGATGTGATCCTCTCCGGAGCCGAGCGTGATTTCTCGCGCCGGTATCGCGCTGCAGCATTCCTGGAACGATCCTTGTACGGTAAGGTTCGAGATTGTCTTCTTGAGCCAAATTGTTACAGCGCGAGCCCCATTGATGAATCTTCGCTTCGGAAAGTCGCCGCTGAATTCCGGGCTCGGGGTCGAAAGCGTCGACGCCAACAGGGCCGTTACATTGCCCGGAACGGCGAAGACCAATTCAGTGAGCTGGCGCCAGACGGCGTATCTGTTCGGCCTGCTGATCGTGGTCCCGACCGTCACGCTCGTGGTGCTTGGCGCGCGTTTCGGCTTCATGGGCCCGAGGCTCAATCTCGATCTTCCGCTGCTCTACCTGGCGACGGTCGTGGCCAGCCGGATAGTGGGCGGGCTGGGCGCCGTGCTCGGCATCGTCGGCACGGCGTTCGTGGTCGCCATCCAGCTCCTGCTGGGCATTGGGCTGGTCTATATCGACAATGTCGCGCTGCTGGGCGAGTACGTGGAGTTCGCCCGATATTGGCCATGGGGGCTCATCGCCTTCTGGTTGGCGGCCGCCCTGGCCGCGCTGACGGCCCTTTATGCGGTGCTCACCCGCATCAATATCAGCCAGGCCCGGCTGCTGCCTGTCGTGGTGCTGTTGCTGGCGGTGCTGGGCGTCGACCTGCTGGGCCGCACGGCGATCGGCTTCGAGTTGATCAAGACCAACGCGGCGACCAGCAGCACCGTGCGCTTCGCCAAGGTCGCCAGGGCCTGGGCCACCAATCCGGGCTTCGTCCACGCAAGGCATCCCGGCCAGTCGATGGCGAGCGTGTTGATGAGCCAGGCGGTCACGCCCGACCGCATCCTGTCCGTCTCCGTCGAGGCCTTGGGCCTCTCCAGCAACAAGGTGTTCAACCAGGCCATCGTCGCCCCGCTGGAACAGCGCCTGGCCGGCGAATATTCGGTCACGGTGTCGGCCCACGCCTTCAAGGGCGCGACCCTGGCCGGCGAGCTGCGAGAGCTGTGCGGCCTGCGGATTTCCGGCACGCCGACTCGATCCGACTCCGAGGCGATCCGGCCCGAGTGCCTTCCGGCGAACCTGAAGGCGCTCGGCTATCAGACCACCGGCTTGCACGGGAATTCGAGGTATTTCTACAATCGCGGGGAGCTCTACCGAGCGATCGGCTTCGACAAGTCGATCTTCTATGAGGACCTCGCCGGCGCGAAGATCTGCAAGACCCGGTCGTTCTCTGGCACCTGCGACGCCGACGTGTTCAAGGCGGCGCTTGAGGCCATGGCCCAGGGTGAAAAGGGCTTCGCCCACGTCATGACGCTGCAGACCCACTTCCCGCTCGCGGCCATGCGCGCCGAGGATCACGATTGCAGCAAGATCGGCCAGGTGCAGGACCCCAACCTCTGCATCTACGCCAACCAGTTCGCCGACGTTATGGACGAACTCGCCAGCTCGATACTGGCGGCCACGACCAAGCCGGACGTGATCTACATCTACGGCGACCACGCGCCGCCCTATGTGGTGGCGAGCGATCGAATGTTCTTCAATCGCGAGAGCGTACCGTTCATCACCCTGACCCGGCGAGCCACGGCGGGCGTCGCCAAGTGATGCAGTTCGAGAGGAGCGCGCTCGAGGGCTCCAGCCCGATCAGCCGACCGACGATCGGGCGTCAGCTGCGGGCGGCCGTCGTGCTGAACCCGAAGGCCGGGACGGGAGTCCACGGCTTCTCGAAGCTGTTGCGGAGCCACCTGTCGCCCGACGCGGTGCGGTATGAGCTGATCCTGACCCAGGGGCCCGGCGACGCCGAACGGATCGCGCGGGAAGCCGCCGCGGAAGGTTACGACATGGTCGTGGCGGTAGGGGGAGACGGCACGGTCAACGAGGTCGGCCGCGGCCTGCTGCGGAGCAAGTCCACCTCGATGGCGATCGTGCCGACGGGATCGGGCAACGGCGTGGCCCGCCACCTTGGCATTCCGATCAACATCGCCGGGGCCTTGAGGCGCCTGAACAACCCGTCACTGAAGATGATGGATGTGGGCCGCATCAACGGCCATCCGTTCTTTTGCACGGCCGGACTCGGATTCGATGCTCACGTGAGCAAGTGCTTCACCGGATCGAAGCAGCGCGGGCTGCTGACCTATGCGCGGCTGGCCCTGCGGGAGTACCAAGCGTTCAAGGCCAAGCCGATCAGCCTCAGGCTGAACGGCGTCTCGACCGCCGCCCACTGCTATGTGCTCGCCTTCGCCAATGCCGCGCAATACGGCAACAACGTCTATATTGCGCCGTTCGCCGACGTGGCGGACGGGCTGCTGGACGTCTGCCTGATCCAGGATATGCCGATCCGCCGCGCGCTCAGGGTGGCCTACGGCCTGGCGGTCGGCGACCTGCCCAAGTCGAGGGCGGCCATCTACCACAAGGCCAGCGAGATCGTGGTCACGTCGGGCGCGCCCATCGGCTTCCACGTCGACGGCGACTATATGGGCGAGTGCGATCGGTTCGAGGTGAGCCTCTCGCCCTTGGCGATCAGCGTTTGCGTCTGAGCCGGTCCCTGGAGCGTGACAGCCTGAAGCGGATGCCGGTTCAGGCGGCCGTCACGCTCTAAACTTTTGAAGATAGACCGTTTTGGCCCGGCCAGATGAGTCCATCTGACCCGGAAAGGGTCTAGAACATTGAGCCCTGGTAGCTGCTGAAGTCGAAGAGAACCTGCAGCGGAGCTTCGGGATTGTAGGCGCCTTCCAGGATATGCGTGGTTTCGCCGGGGACCTGCGGTGTCCAGGACGGCTGCCCGTCCAGAACATAGGTCAGGGCGCCCGGGACGCCGGGGTGGCTCGCCGACCATTGGCTGAGGGTGTCGAGCCCCCGATCGGTGGGGACCGCGATGCGGATGTTGCCCAGTTCGACAGAGACCTCGACCACGCCCTGGCGGATATAATCGGTGGCCTGGTTGTTCGTGAGGGTGACGTCGACGGTGTCTTTTAGGGCGATGCGGGCCTTCATGTCGGCGAAGCCGGCGACAATGTTGTCGCTGATGATCAGGCCGTCGGCGCCGTTGACGGAGATGCCG
>NZ_JAUYOJ010000003.1 GCF_030697925.1 Phenylobacterium sp.
CTCCACCACGGGGAGCTCGATGAAGCTGGCGCTGGCGCCGCCGTGGAAGACCTTCTGGGTCGCCTTGCGGTAGTCGCCCGGCTTGGCGAAGAAGATGTTCTCCACATAGGTCTGCGGGTTGCGGTCATAGAGCGGGAACCAGCTCGACTGCACCTGGACCATGACCCGGTGCCCCGGCAGGAACACGTGGTTGGCGTGGGGCAGGGCGAAGCGATAGCGCTGCACCTTGCCGGCCGGGATCGGCGAGGGCTTGGCGCTGGAGTCGCGGTAGCGGCCACGGAAAATGTCCATGCCCACGGCCAGCTGATAGCCGCCCATCTCCGGGGTCGAGGCCATCTCCTCCGGATAGACGTCGATCAGCTTGACCACCCAGTCGGCGTCCGTGCCGCTGGTCGAGGCGAAAAGGTTGACCATCGGCTCGCCGGAGATCTGCAGCGGCGCGGTCAAGGGTTCGGAGACATAGGTCAGCACGTCGGTGCGGTCGGCCGCGGCGCGCTGGTCGGCGACCAGCCAGGTGCGCCAGGCCTCGGCGTTGTCGGCCTGGACCGGGCGCGGGATATAGGGCACGGGCTTGGCGGGATCGGAGACATAGTCGTCGGCGCCGGCCGCCGCGGTCCCGAAGCCTAAGCCGCCCTGGGCCTGGAGGTAGAGGGGCTTGGACTTGGCCTGGCAGCCGCTCTCGCAGGCGATCGGCCATTTCTGCAGCCGCCGCCAGGCGTTGGTCCCAGTCTCGTAGATGAACACCGGTGGGGTGTCGGCCTTGGGTGCGCCGGGCCGCAGGTGCTGGTCCAGGAACGGCTTCATGACGTCGCGGCGGAACTCCGTGGCCGTGTCGCCGGCGAACTTCAGCGCGCCGAGCTGGCGCTGTTCATAATTGACCCCGGAGTGACGCCAGGGACCCAGCACCAGGAAGGCCTTGTCGTTGGCCGTGTCCTTGGGCTCCAGCACCCGATAGATGTTCACCGCGCCGTAGATGTCCTCCTGGTCCCAGAGGGCGCCGACCACCATGGTCGGCACGGTCAGCGGCCTCTTCTCCAGGATCTGATCCAGGGACTGCTCGCGCCAGTACTCGTCATAGGCCGGGTGCTCAGACAGCTTCTTCCAGTAGGGGAACTGGTCGAAGCCGAACTTCTTGGCGTAGTCGCCGGCCGATCCCGCCCGGCGGAAATTCTCGTAGTCGTCATAGCCGCCCCGGGCGACATCCTCGCCCGCGCCCTTCACGACGTTCTGGCTGTAGATGAAGTCGAAGGTCGCCTGCCGGAACGCGCCGTTGTGGAACCAGTCGTCGCCCTTCCAGCCGTCGACCATCGGGCTCATGGGCACGGCGACCTTCAGCGCCGGGTGCGGGTCGACCAGGGCCATCAGGACGGTGAAGCCCTCGTAGGACGAGCCGATCATCCCCACTCGGCCGTTGCCCTCGGGCACGTTTTTCACCAGCCAGTCGATGGTGTCATAGGCGTCGGTGGAATGGTCGACCGGGGTGTTATTGAGCGGCCCGCGCAGGGGCCGGGTCATGACGTAGTCGCCCTCCGACCCGTACTTGCCCCGCACGTCCTGGAAGACGCGGATATAGCCGTCGGAGACGAACACCTCGTCGCCCTGGGGCAGGGTGGCCAGCATGTTGGGGCTCACCGCCCGCTCCGTGCGCCGCGACGCGTTGTAGGGCGTGCGTGTGAGCACGATGGGCGCGGCCTTGGCGGCCTTTGGGATCACGATGACGGTGTGCAGCTTCACCCCGTCGCGCATGGGGATCATCACCTCGCGCTTGACATAGTCGAATGCCTCGACCGGCCGGACGAACTTCGCCGGGATGTCGGGCTCCATGTAGGGCGTCTGGGCGTGGGCGGAACAGGCGATCGTCAGCGCGCCGGCGGCGGCGCACAGGGTCGAAATCCGGGACATGCGATTCCTCGAAGGGCGTTTGGCGCGAGCCTAGCGGCGGGACCCGGCTATGGCGAGCCGACTAGCGCTTGGGCTGCTTGAAGGCCGCCATCTGGGCCGGTGTCAGGGTCATCAGCACCACCGTGGCCCGGGTCGGACTCATGACCTCGCGCGTGGGGTGGTCGACCCAGCGAACGTGAGGCGGGGCCGGCGGCTGGGAGGCCCAGGCTCCGAAGCCGGCCGCGCCCGAAAGCGCCAGGACGGCGCCGACGCCGATCATCGTCCGCACCATTGAGGGGCGCGGCTGTTTCAGCATGTCGATGCGCGCCTCCAGGGGGTGGCGCGACGGGGCGGGCCAGTAGCAGCCGAAGGGCAGGGGAGTCGTGCCGAGCTGGGTCTTCAGCATGGTCTCGGCATAGCGCCGCCGCTCGCCAGGCCGCCGGGCCATCACCGTAGCGTCGCAGGCCAGCTCCTGGTCGAGGCGGACATAGTAGGCGGCCAGGTGGGCGAGGGGATTGAACCAGTTCACGGCCTGGGCCAGGGCCACGCCGGCATTGATCCGCGGATCGCCGCGGTCGATGTGCGCCCGCTCGTGGGCCCGGACCAGGGCCCGTTCCTCGGGCGTGAAGCGTGTCTCGTGGTCGGCGGGGGTGACGATGCGCGGTGAAATGATCCCTACCACGGCTGGGCCCGCGGCGCCGGCCTTGGCGCGGTTCAGGAACCGTTGCTGGCCAACGCCCATCAGGGCCATGACGGCGATGACGCCGGCGATCCAGACCTGCAGACCCAGCGGAGTCGAGGGGGGCAGGGCCGTGAAGGTCGCGGCCGGAAGCCCGGCGGCGTCGGAGGCCTCGGCGGCGGGGATGAAGCTCGCGACGTAGGCGAGGGGCGCTATCAGCCACAGGCGGTAGGCGATCTCGGCCCCGAAAAGACGCCGCGCGGGCAGGCGCAGGGCGAGCACCAGGACGATCGCCAGGCTGGCCGCCAGATTGGCCCGGACGAGATCGGCGAGCAGCTCAGTCATCGTCCAGGTCCTCGATCAGCTTCTTCAGCCGGGCGATCTCGGCGGGCTTCAGCGCGCGATGCTTGGCGAAATGGGCCACCAGGGGCGCGAGCTGGCCGTCGAACAGCCGGTCCAGCAGGTCCTGGCTCTCGGCCTGCACATAGTTCTCGCGCGCGACCAGCGGCCGGTACTGGTGGCGGCCGTCCACCCGCTCGGACTTGATGGCCTTCTTCTTCAGCAGGCGATTGATCAGGGTCTTCACAGTCGCCTCGCCCCAGGCCTGGCGGGCGGTGACGTCGGCCACGATCGACTCCGCGCTGCGGGGGCTTTCCCGCCAGAGCGCGTCCATGACCTGGCTTTCGGCTTCGGTGATGTGGATTTTCATCTTACGTCCGTAGTTCTTCTGAAATTACGACGGTAAATCTTGCTGTCAAGCGGCCGCAAGAATCGCCAAGTCCGTAACGCCCGCCATGTTAGTATGGAGCGTTGAAACAGCAGCCTGGGACGGAATGTCGGTTCGTACGGTTTTGGCGTCAGGGTCGGTCGAGGTGGTCGACTATCGGTGCGAGGCAGGGGTCTCGGCCGCGCCGTTCGCCGAGCATCATGACGTCACCTGCGTCTCCTATGTTCGCAAGGGCAGCTTCGGCTACCGGCTGGGCGGCAAGACCTTCGAGATGGTGGCCGGCTCCACCGTCATCGGCCGCGCCGGCGACGACTATGTCTGCACACACGACCATCAATGCGGCGACGAATGCCTGTCCTTCCAGCTTTCGCCGGCGCTGATCGAAGCCCTGGGCGGCAAGCCCGAGGCCTGGCGCACCGGGGGCGTCGCGCCCCTGCCCGAGCTGATGGTGCTGGGCGAGCTGGCCCAGTCGGCGGCCGAGGGCTGCAGCGATGTCGGCATGGACGAGGCCGGCATGCTCTACGCCGCCCGCTTCGTCTCGATCGTGACCGGCCAGCGCCGCGCCCCGCCCCAGGCCGTCGGCCGCGACCGCCGCCGCGCGGTGGAGGCGGCCCTGTGGATCGACGCCAACGCCCATCAGGCCGTGGACCTCGATGGCGCCGCCCGTGAGGCGGGGCTCAGCCCGTTCCACTTCCTGCGCCTGTTCGCCAAGGTGTTGGGGGTCACGCCACACCAGTACCTGGTCCGCTCGCGCCTGCGCCGCGCCGCGCGGATGCTGGCCCAGGACCACGGCTCGATCACCGACGTGGCCTATGATGTCGGGTTCGGCGACCTGTCGAATTTCGTGCGGACCTTCGGTCGGGCGGCGGGCGTGTCGCCGCGCGCCTTCCGCAAGGCGGCCAAGGGCGACCGCAAGATCTTCCAAGAGCGGCTGGCGACCTCCGCCCTAGGGTGACCTCGAGTTCAACGGAGGTTCCCCATGTACGACCATATCGGCCTGAGAGTGAAAGACGTGGCGGCGAGCGCCCGGTTCTACGCCGCGGCGCTGGCGCCCCTGGGCTGTGTGAAGAGCTATGAGGACGCCGAGGGCGCTGGCTTCGGCCCGCCCGGCAGTCCGGCCCTGTGGCTCTACGCCGGCGGCGACGCCGCCCAGGGCGCCCACGTGGCCTTCAGCGCCCCGAGCCGCGAGGCGGTCGCGGTTTTCCATACGGCGGGCCTGGCGGCCGGCGGCAAGGACAACGGCGTAGCGGGCCTGCGCCTGGACTACAGCCCCACCTACTACGCCGCCTTTCTGATCGATCCTGACGGCAACAATGTCGAAGCCGTCTGGGGGACCGAATAGTGGCCTCGATCCGCAAGGACATCGCCGTCGAGGTGGGGGCCGACTTCGCCTGGTCGGTGCTGCGCCAGGTGGATCAGGCCCACAAGGCCTTCGCCCCGGTGCTCACCGACTGCCGGATGGAGGGCGACGCCCGCATCGTCACCTTCGCCGGCGGCCTGGTGGCCAAGGAACTGATCGTCGACGTCGACGATGCCGCCAAGCGGTTGGTCTATGCAGTGGTGGATGGCGCGCCGACCCACCACAACGCCGCCTTCCAGGTCTTCGCCGAGGGCGACGGCCGCTGCCGGATCGTCTGGATCACCGACGTCCTGCCGCACAGCTTCCTGGAGCTGGCGGGTCCTTTGACCGAAGCCGGTTCCGCGACCTTGAAACGCAATCTGGAAAGGCAGGCCGCCGGCGCCGGTTGACCGTCGGGGGCGAGGGGCTTATCGATATTGCGAATCATTCGCAAATAGGAGCCGCCATGAGCCCCGGACCCCACGCCGCCTCCAGTCTGAGGATCGGACCCCAAGGCCTGGCGCTCTCCGAGCAGCTGGTGTTGGCCGGCCTGCGCGCCTGGGCCCGGGCGCGAATGGCGGGCGAGGAGCCGCGGGCCCTGATTCGGCCGGGCCTGACCCACGTCGCCTCCAAGTCCGTCGCCTCGATGTTCGTCGCCATGATGGAGAGCATCGAGCGCGACGCGGCGCGGTCCATGCAGGTCCACTGCGTCGCCTGCGGCGGCTATTCGCACGACGAGCAGCGGGTGGTCCTGGCCTGCGGGCTGGCCAATATGGCGCCGGACGTGGCGGTGCGGCTGCTGGCCCCCCTGGTCCGATCGCCCGAGGCTCCGGCCCTGCTGGCCCGCACCCTCAATGTGGCGCTTTGCAAGGCGGGCTATCCGCTGCCGGTGCGGATGTGGGACGAGACCGGGGTCTCAGAGACCTTGCACTAGGCGCTGGCGAGCGCGCTCTGGAACAGCAGGGCGCCGTCAGCCGATCCGAGCTCGGCCTCGAAGGCCCGATCGGGATGGGGCATGAGGCCCAGCACATTGCCCCGGTCGTTGACGATCCCGGCGATGGCGCGCGACGAGCCGTTCGGATTGTCGAGATAACGGAACACCACCTGGCCCTCGCCCTCTAGGCGATCGAGGGTCGCCTCGTCGGCAAAGAAATTGCCCTCGCCGTTGCCGACGGTCATCTCCACCTCGCGGCGGCCGCCATAGGCGGCGGTGAAGCGGGTCTGGGCGTTGGTGACCTCCAGGCCGACCGGCTTGCAGACATATTTCAGGCCCTCGTTGCGCAGCAGGGCGCCGGGCAGCATCTGGGCCTCGGTCAGCACTTGGAACCCGTTGCAGATCCCGACCGTGGCCACCCCGCGCTCGGCCGCGGCCCTGACCTCGGACATCACGGGTGAGAGCGCCGCGATGGCGGCGCAACGCAGGTAGTCGCCGTAGGAGAATCCGCCCGGCAGGACGATCAGGTCGAGGCCGGAGGGCAGGGCGGTTTCCGCATGCCAGACCATCTCCACCGAGGCGCCGGTGGAGCGCTCGATGGCGACCTTGCAGTCGCGGTCGCAGTTGGAACCCGGGAAGACGATGACGGCGGCTTTCATGGGCGGCTCTCTAGGCGCATTCGTCGAGGATTGGGAGGGGCGGTTCGACGCAATCCGGCGCCGGGAAGATGTCGCGGAAGGTGAAAGCCTCGGGTGACGGCCCCAGCCGACGAAGCGTCGCCAGCCGCGCCACGCCTTCTTCAGGTGTCGGCCGGTGTCCGGCGGGGACCCACCACAGCGCCATGTAGATCTCCATCTTCTCGAACCACTCGGCCCGGCGGCGCATGAACTCGATGTGGCCGGAACGGTAGACAAAGGCGCCGAGCTCGGCGGGGCTTTCCCAAACCGACATGTTGATGGCGATCAGCGGATCGTCGAAGGCCTCGATGTCGGTGGCGTCGTTTCCTTCGCCGACCAGCCGCCAGACGAAGCCGGGCGAGCCCTCGGCTAGGGTGTTGATGCGCTCGAGGTTGTTCTTGAAATCGGCGATCATCGGATCGTCGACCGGCGCCCGCAGGGTCCCGATATTGATCTGGGCGAGGTGATAGCCGCTCATCTTGTTTTCAGTCCCCCGAGATAGGCCATCAGCTGGTCGAAGCCCTTCTGGTCGCCATATGGGCAGCCGGTGTTCTCCATGACAGTGGCCCCGTCCTTGCGGGCCGCCACCTGCCGGATGATCGCCGGATGGCCCGGCGCGCCCGGCTCCGTCAGCACGAAGGCCAGGGTCCCGTCCGGCGTCGCATAGTAGCGATAGGGCTCGCCGGGAGACCCAGGCGCTGGCTTGAGGTCGGGCAGGGCCAGGACCTCGGCCGACAGCGCGTGATAGGGGCGGCTACAGTCGAGCTTGAAGACCGACGGCGGCGGCGCGGGCGTGGCGGTCGGGGCGCAGGCCTGGCCTGTCAGGAGGATGGCGATGAGGGCGTGGGCCCTCACGCCACCTCGACGCGGTAGCTTTCAATGACCGTGTTGGCGAGCAGCTTCTCGCACATCTGCTTGACCTCGGCCTCGGCCGCCGCGGCGTCTGAGGCCTTCAGGTCGAACTCGATGGTCTTGCCGACGCGCACCCCGTCCACCTGGGGCCAGCCCAGGCCGTGCAGGGCGTTTTCAACCGCCTTGCCCTGGACGTCCAGGACGCCGGGTTTCAGGAACACATGAACTTTCGCGCGCACTAGTGCAGGCCTCCTTGGATCACGGTGGGCATCTCTTTCATGATGCCCAGCCGCCGGGCGACTTCGGTGTAGCCCTCGATGACGTCGCCCATGTCGCGGCGGAAGCGGTCCTTGTCCAGCTTCTCGTTGGTCTGGGTGTCCCACAGCCGGCACGAATCCGGGCTGATCTCGTCGGCCAGCAGGACGCGGGAGAAGTCGTTCTCATAGATGCGGCCGAACTCCACCTTGAAGTCCACCAGGGTGATGCCGACGCCCGCGAACAGGCCGGTCAGGAAGTCGTTCACCCGCAGGGTCAGGGCCATCATGTCGTCGATCTCCTGGGTCGAGGCCCAGTTGAAGGCGGTGATGTGCTCCTCGGCGACCATGGGATCGTTGAGCTTGTCGTCCTTCAGATAGAACTCGATGATCGAGCGGGGCAGGGCCTGGCCCTCGGGCAGACCGAAGCGCTGCGACAACGAGCCCGCGGCCACGTTTCGGCAGACCACCTCCAGCGGAATGATCTCCACCTCGCGGATCAGTTGCTCGCGCAGGTTCAGGCGCTTGATCAGATGGTTCTGGACCCCGATGGAGTTCAGCTTGACCATCACATACTCGCTGATCCGGTTGTTGATGACGCCCTTGCCCTCCAGGATCGCTTTCTTCTGCGAATTGAAGGCGGTAGCGTCATCTTTGAAGTACTGGATCAAGGTTCCGGGCTCGGGACCCTCATAGAGGATCTTGGCCTTGCCCTCGTAAATCTTCTTGCGGCGGGTGGTCATAAACGCCTTCTCCGAGGGCGAGGGTTAGCCGAGCCGTCGACTCGGCCTCTCGCCCATATGAGGCCTGATGAGGATTAGCGGAACGGCAGGGCGCGCGCAAACGGCGCGGGCGCCACATGGCGACGCGGCGCGTTTACGTTGCGAGCGCGCGGCTCAAGGGATATGCAACGCCCGACTGACGGCCCACTGGGGAACACATGACCACCTTCAACGATCGAGAGCGCGGCTTCGAGAAGAAGTACGAGCTCGACCAGGAGCAGGAATTCAAGGCCGGCGCCCGGCGCAACCGCATGCTGGGCGAATGGGCCGCGGGCCTGATGGGCCTCTCGGAAGACAGTGTCGTCGAATACGCCAAGGCCGTGGTGAAGTCCGACTTCGAGCTGCCGGGCGACGACGACGTGCTGCGCAAGGTGTTCGAGGACCTTAAAGGTTCCGGCGTCGCCATCACCGAGGGTGAGGTGCGCATGAAGATGGACGAACTCCTGGCCCAGGCCCGCGAGCAGATCCGCGCCGGCTGACCGGCCCACCACCGCCTGCCCAACCCACAGACGCCGTCCGAAAGGGCGGCGTTTTTGCTTGCGCGCCCGGTCAAGCTTGCCAAATCAATCGATAGACATCTAATTAGATGGTCATCGATGGATCGAAGCCATGCCCGAATCCCACCTCCAGGCCCTGCTGGCCTTCTTCAAGGCCATGTCCAATGAGAGCCGGCTACGCCTGGTCGGCCTGCTGAGCGAGCGCGAGCGCAGCGTCCAGGAGCTGGCCGAGCTGCTGGACTTGAAGGAGCCCACCGTCTCCCACCACCTGGCGGTGCTGAAGGAGCTGGGCCTGGTCACGGTGCGCGCGGCCGGAACCACCCGCTGGCACGCGCTGGACGCCCAGGCCCTGGAGGCCATGAACCGCGCCCTGCTGGAGCCCGCCGCGGCGCTGGCGCCCCCGGCCGCCGAGAGCTGGGAGGACAAGGTGCTGGCCACCTTCGTGGAGCCCGACGGAACGCTGAAGCTCATCCCCGCCAGCCGCCGCAAGCGCACGGTGATCCTGAAATGGCTGACCGCCAAGTTCCAGGACGGCCGGCGCTACCCTGAGGCGGAGGTCAACGCCACGATCCAGCGCCACCACTGGGACAGCGCCACCCTGCGCCGCGAGCTGATCGGGGCCGGGATGATGGCGCGGCACGACAATGTCTATTGGCGGATGCCGGCAGCCGACTGGCGGCTGGGCTAGGGGCGGCGCAGCCGCGAACGTCCAAAGAGACTGGCCACGGAAAACACGAAAAACGCGGACACGCGGCCCCTGCCCCGTCGGTGTCTTCCGTGTCTTCCGTGGTCGATCTTGGCTTCGCCGGCCTAACCGGAGAGTTCCGAGAGACCCCGGCCTCGCCGATGGCAGGAATAGTTGGAACAACGGCATTTTGCGCCGCCGGGGCGGGGGCTAGATTCCGACGTCGATCCGGAGCCTCCCATGCCTCGACACGCCCTCGTCCCCCTGCTGGCCGCCCTCGCCCTGTTGCTGACCCTCGCCGGCCCTGCCGCCGCCAAGCCGCTGGTGGTGATCCTCGCCGATGCGCGGGGCACGGTGGCCACCGACCTGCTGGCCCCCTACGCCATCCTCGCCGAGAGCGGGGCGGTGGAGGTCAAGCTCGTCTCCGCAACGCGGGCGCCGGTGCGCCTGACCCCCGGCTTCGCCTGGGCCGCGCCCCAGATGACGCTCACCGAGCTGACCCGCCAGCGGCGCCCCGACGTGGTGATCGTCCCGGCCCTGGAGGTGGTGGACGATCCCGCCCGCGCGGCCTGGCTGCGGGCCCAGCTCAAGGGCGGGGCCAGGATCATGTCGATCTGCAACGGCGCCAAGGTGCTGGCCGCCGCGGGCCTGCTCGACGGGCGCCAGGCCACGGTCCACTGGTACAGCCGCGGCAGGCTCTCCAAGCAGCACCCGGAGGTGACCTGGCGCCACGACCGGCGCTGGGTGGAGGACGGGCCGATCACCACCACCGCCGGGATCAGCGCCGGGGAGCCCGCGACCCTGCACCTACTGGGCCAGCTGGCCGGGGAACCGGTGATGGCCGCCACGGCCCAGCGCCTGGGGCTGCCGCCGCCCGACCCGCGCCATGCGGGGCAGGACTACCGGCTGACGCCGCGGGGCATGGGTCTGGTGGTTAGCAATCTGGCGGCCTTCTGGCGGCATGAGGAGGTGGCCTTGCCGCTCAGCAACGGCCTGGACGAGATCGCCTTCGGGACGGCGCTGGACGCCTGGTCGCGCACCTATCGCTCGACGGCCTGGGCGGTGGGGGCGCGCAGCGTGACGACGCGGCATGGGCTGAGCGTCTATCGCGCCGCCAGCCTGCCGGAGCGGTTCGACCGGCGGGTGGTCCTGCCGCGCGGGGAGGCCATGGTGGCGACGTTCGCGCAGATCGGGCGCGCCTATGGGGAGACCACGGCGCGGTTCGTGGCGCTGCAGTTCGAGCACCCCTATGGGGCGGTGAGCGGGTGGTAGGGGCGCTAGGGGGGCACCCGACCTAATCGGCGCGCGCCCTGCGTCGGGCTGCACCCTTGCCTCGCGCGCAGGCGCGGCTTTGAATTAAGTATAGTGTCCCCGAAATTCCAGCAGGCCATCAGCACCGTTGTGATAGAGGCCCTCAAACCATCGCTTCAGGAACCGACCCAGATCGGAAGATGGCTACAGCCCCCCGCAGCCGATTCGACGCGCGCCGGGATAGGCTCGTGCGGAAAGATCTTTGAGCGCAATCATCACCCCGAACTGAGGCGAGCTGCGCGCGCTCACACGGCCTTGCCGGCCAGGAACCCGCCATCAATTCCCACGACGCTGCCGGTGATGTACGAGGCGCGATCAGAGGCCAGATAGACGATAAGCTCGGCCACCTCTTCAGGCTGCCCTGCCCGACCCAGCGGATGGCTGGCCGCCACACGCGCACGCGCCTCCTCCGAGTCTGCCAATTGCGTGAGGTCCGTGTCGATCGCCCCGGGAGCCACTGCGTTAACGCGAATACCCTGGGCTCCCAACTCGAAGGCCATGATCTTGGTTAGGCCGACGACTCCGTGCTTCGACGCGACGTAGGCCGCGCGGCCCGCCATTCCTGTCAGCCCAGCGACGGACGACACATTGACGATCGAGCCGCCCCTGCCGTGCTCAAGCATTCGGCGGACCACCGCCTGGGACAACAGGAACACGCTGGTCAGATTGACATCGATGACGCGCCGCCAGGCTCCGGCTTCCAGCTCTAGGAAACCGCCCCGCTCGGCGATGCCGGCGTTGTTGACAAGCACAGCGATCGGCCCAAGCCGACGCTCGGCCTCGGCAACCGCCTCAAGGACCGCTTGGTCCTCCGTCACGTCCGCGACGAAAGGTTCCGCGACCCCGCCCTCGGCACAGATCAGCTGCGCCGTGCGCTCGGCTAGATCCGCCCTCCGGTCAAGCACCGCAACAGACGCTCCGCAGCGCGCAAAGCGTCGGGCGGCGGCCGCGCCGATTCCGCGTCCAGCCCCGGTGACCAACGCGACCTTGCCGCCGAAATCCATCTCGCCTGGCACTCTAGTCGCCGCCCCTCAGCATCAGGATGTTATTCAACATGCTGAATGATGGCTTGGGTTCTGCGATTTGGCAATTCCTGTAGCGCCGCATCTCACGCGGCCGTGCGCTGCCGGGATTTGGCTTGATCGGAAAGAGCAGTGGTCGCGTCCTACAGGCCCCCTCTCGCAGGCAGGGCAACGAGGGAAATTTGGCGACACAATACTTAATTCCCAGCCCACCCTCCGAGCCGACCTCCGCCGCCCGCCTTCCTTAAGGACGGCGCTGAGCGCCACCGCTGGCGCGGCCGCCTGCGGCGGTCCTTGACCAAGCCGGGCGGCGAAGCTCAAGGGCTGCCATGGCCTTTAAGGCTTTTCAGCATCCCTGAGGGATGCAGGTGTTGGAGGGGGCGATAAGTCTTGCTCCTGAAATATCCACCTGCGGTCCATTGAGGTGACTGTTGGCGCCGAACTGCGCCTCAGCGGTAGTCCGGCGATGACTGATGGACGGTGGTGGCTCGCTCTGACGACTTTTGAGCGAGACGAAGATGAGCAGCAAATCCTTCCGGACTGGGCGCATGGCGCCAGCGGCTGGATGGTTGCGCTCGCGCCGGACGAGGACGCCGCGCGGCGCCTCTTCGCCCACGACCTACAGCATCACGGCCTTCGCGCTATCGAGATCGATAAGCTGCGGGAGGTATTCAGCGACGAGGAAATCGAGGAGGTGGATGATCACCTCGCCGAGAACTTCCGGGATTTCGAACGGGGCAAGAGCACGGTCTGGGGCACGCTTCACTGCTACAAGGGCGAGCGTGAAGCCTGAAGGGGCGAGGGTGGTCCCGGGGCGAGGCCGCAGGTTACGGTGACCGTGCACTCCATTTAGCGTCGGCGTCTTTTGGCGGGGGTCCCTCGCTTGGCGGGCTTGGCGCCGATCAATGGAGGCGTCGATCTAGTGCGCTGTCACCGCAATCGCGAAAATTGACAATCTTTGCCAAATTTCGCATGATCGGCGCCAGAGGTGCGACCATGGCGACCATGAATGTTTCCCTGCCCGACGCCCTGAAGGACTGGGTCGAGGGGCGAACCCGGACCGGGCGCTACAGCAATGCGAGCGACTATGTGCGTGACCTGATCCGGCGCGATCAGGAGCGCGACGAAAAGATCGAGGCGATGCAACGCCTTGTCAGCGAGGCGCTGGAGAGCGGCGTCAGCCCGAATTCGATGCAGGATATCCTTGAGGCCGCGCGTCGGCAGGCCGGCGTGGTTCGTGGCCTATAGGCTCAGCGAGCGATGAAATAGGGGACACGATACCTATTTCCCGGCCGTGCTGGTCGCCAAATCCGGCGGCTGATCTGCGAGCGGGTGGCGGCGGGGATGACGGTGGGCCAGGCCTGCGACCTGCCGGGCCTGCCCTGCGAGGGCACGGTCTATAACTGGGTGAAGCGCTATCCGGAGTTCGCCGAGGCCTATGGGGTGGCGCGGAGCGTGCAGGCGCACCGGCGCTTCGACCAGGTGTGGGAGATCGCCGAGGCGGCGACGGCGGAGACGGCGTTCCTGGCCAAGGTACGGATCGAGGCGGCGCGCTGGCAGGCCGCGCGGCTGGCGCCGACCAAGTACGGCGAGCGCCTGGAGCGGGCGAAGGGCGGCGAGGGCGACGGGCGTCCGCAGCTCAATGTGATCATCCGCCGGTTCGCCGACGACGTGAAGATCGAGGCGGCCGAGCGGGCCGCGGCGGGCCTGGCGGAGGACGGGGCGGCGGCGGACTGAGGTGCGCGGCGACGCCCGCGCGGCGGAGCTCGCGCGAGCCTGGCCGGTCAGGCCGCCGAGCGCAGGCCGCGGGGCGGGGCGTGGCCTACGGCCTGCAGGATCCGCGTCACCGCCGCCGACCCGGCGTCGGTCTGGCGATAGGCCACGCCCACCTCGCGACGCAGACCCAGGTCGGCCAGCGGCCGGGTCGCGACGCGCGCGTCCGGCGGGACGACGCCTTCCGGGAGCACGGTCGCGCCGACCCCGGCCTCGACCAGCGCCAGCGCCCACTCCTCGGTGGTGGCGACGGCGACGATCTGCGGCTTGAAGCCCAGATCGCCGGTCTGGTCGGCGTTTTCGCAGTTGCAGCGGCCGATGAGCGGCAGGCCGTCCAGGTCCGCCAGGGTCAGCCGCGACTTCAGGCGCAGCTCATGGCGCGGGGGCAGGGCCAGGACATAGCCCTCGGACCACAGGGGCGCGAAGGCCTCGTCCTTGTCGGTCATGCTGCGCGAGACGATCCGCGCGTCGCAGGGCGCGTCCGCCTCCACCAGGAACAGACGGACGTCGCCGGCTTGGGTGAGCGGCTTCAGCAGCGGCAGCACGCGCGGGATGTCCAGGCTGCGCATCAGGCCCAGCGTCACCTCGGCGGCGGGCGTCGACTCGAACAGGGCCTTGAGCGACAGCGCGTCGTCCACCAGCGGCCGGGCCCGCCTGTAGAGCACGTCCGCCGCCGCGGTGGCGGCCACGCCCTTGCGATGGCGCGCGAACAGCACCGTGTCCAGCTCCCGCTCCAGCGCCGCGATCGCCGCCGAGACCGAGGGCTGGGAGATGAAGCAGCGTCGCGCCGCGGCGGTCACGCTGCCGGTCTCGTAGACCGCCAGGAAGTAGCGCAGCTCCCGAAGTTCCATAGTCATGACCTATAGTGTACGTCAGATATCGATATTTTACATATGGCAGGCGGCAAACCAAGGATCGGGGGTTCAGGAGATCCCGATGCCTTCCATCTCGCCTTTTTCCCCGTTCGCCGCCCTGGCCCTCGCCATCTCGCTCGCCGCCTGCGCGGCGCCGGCCTCGGAGGCCGGGCCGCCGAGGCTGCCGGCGCCGCCCGCCGCCCGTCCGCCGGCGGGCATGACGCTCAGCGCCCTGCCCTCGGGCTCCACCCAGTCCAGCGCGGCGATGGCCTTCGAGGGCGGCCGGATGGACGACAAGCGCACCTTCGTCACCGGCGCCATCCTGGTGGAGCATCCGAAGGGACGGCTGCTGTTCGACGCCGGCTACGGCCGTGACCTGGCCCAGCACGTCAAGACCGCCCCGGCCATCATGCGGGCGACGATCAAGCCCCGGCTGACCACGACGGTCGCCGAGCAGCTGGCCGCCGGCGGCGTGCCGCTCGCCAGCCTGACCGCGGTCGTCCTCACCCACGCGCACTGGGACCACGTCAGCGGCCTGCAGCACTTCCCCGACACGCCGGTGTGGGTCAGCAGGGCCGAGCTCGATTTCGTCAACGGCGACCACCGTGCGGCGAAGCTGGCGCGCCGGCTTGGCACGCGGAACTACCGCGCCTTCGGTTTCCCGGACGGTCCCTATCTGGGCTTCGCGGAGAGCTGGGACGTGTTCGACGACGGCAGCGTGGTGCTGGTCCCGGTCCCCGGCCACACGCCGGGGTCCATCGTGGCCTTCGTCAGCACGCCGGACGGCAAGCGCTACGCCCTGGTCGGCGACACCGCCTGGCAGGCGGAAGGCGTGGAGCAGCCGGCCCAGAAGCCGATGCTCAGCCGCTCGCTGGTGGATGTCGACGGTCCAGCCACCTGGGCCATGCTGCGGAAACTGAATGCGGCGAAGGCGGCCATGCCCGGCCTGGTCATCGTCCCGGCCCACGACGACCGGGTGTGGAAGACGCTGCCGGCCTTCCGGCCGTGAAGCCTCGGGTCCGGATTGATCCGCCAAGTTCCTATATCGCCCGCGCCACGATGAACACCACGCGCCGGCTGTCCGGCCCGGGTTCGCGGATCTCCTGGATTTCGAAGCCCGCGCGACGGACCAGATCGACCACCTCGGCCCGGGGGCGGATGGCGTAGACCTCATCGGGAAAGGTCGCGCGGAAGCTCTCGTCCTCGGCCGGGCGAAACCCCAGCACCAGGCGACCGCCCGGCTTCAGCACGCGCCGGGCCTCGCGCAGATGGTCCAGCGGCTCGGTCCAGAAATAGATCGTGTGGACGCTGAACGCCTTGTCAAAGGTCGCGGCCTCGTAGGGGAGCTGGTCGCTGCCGCCGAAGCGGAACTCGAGCCGGCCCGCGCGCACCAGGGCGCGGTGACGGCGCATCGCGTAGCGGTGCATCACCCAGGAGAAGTCGACGCCCGACAGCACGCCCTGGTGGGCGAGGGCCGCGGCCTTGGCCAGGGTGTGGCCGTGGCCGCAGCCGATCTCCAGCACGCGGTCGCGGGGCTCAAGGGCGAGGAGCTCGACGGCGATGTCGTTCTCCGGCGCGGTCTCCTTCGCCATGATCCGGGCCACCAGCTGGCCCAGGAGTCCGTTGGGTTTGCGGCCCTGCCGGGCGATTATCATGGGCTTGCGCATCAGGGTCTCGACGCCGGGAGAAGGGCCCTGGGGTCTGGCGATTTCAACGCGCGTTCGGTGATGTGCACTTGGGATTCTCCTGTTCGACAGGATCAGATCGCCACACCTGCGGGCGCGCGGTCTCGCCGAATTCGAAATCGGCCGATGTTTCGCGAAAACGGCGCGGTTGGGGGGAATCGGCCAGGGATAGGTGGCCGACCGATTGACGGGGTCGAGGCAATCATTCAAGACAACTCTTGAATGTAAGCGCTGCGCAAAGGCCGCCGTCAAGCATGTCTCCGAAACTGGACCTTCTCGCCGCCTTCGCCGGGGTCGCGCGCGCCCTGGGCAACGCCCATCGGCTCGATCTGCTCGAACACCTGGCCCAGGGCGACAGGAGCGTTGAAGCCCTGGCCGACAAGGCCGGACTGACGGTGGCGAACACGTCGCAGCACCTGCAGGCGCTGCGACGCGCCGGCCTCGTGCTGGGGACCCGGCGGGGCAAACAGGTCATCTACCGGCTCTCGGCCGACGACGTCCTCGACCTGGTGGCGGCTCTGCGCACCGTGGGGGAACGGCATGCGACGGGCGTCAGGCGCGTGGTCGACGACTACTTCCACGCCCGCGACGCGCTCGACGCGGTGTCGTTCGCCGCTCTGCGCGAGAGGCTGGACGATGGCCTGGTCACGCTCATCGACGTGCGGCCCGCCGACGAGTTCGCCGATGGGCATGTGCCGGGCGCCGTCAATATTCCGCTGGCGGAGCTGGAGGCGCGGCTCGGCGACTTGCCAGGCCGGACCGAGATCGTCGCCTACTGCCGCGGCCCGTGGTGCGTCCTGGCGTTCGAAGCCGTGGCGCTGCTGCGCGAGAAGGGGCGTTCGGCCCATCGCCTCGAAGGCGGCCTGCCGGAGTGGCGGCGCGCCGGGCTGGACCTGGCCACGGGACACGCCCAATGACCCGCGAAGCTCGGGTGGTGCTGGCGTTGGCCGCCGCCCAGGCCCTGTTCCAGACGGCTTCGGTGCTCATCATGACCGTAGGCGGGCTTGCCGGTCGCCTGCTGGCGCCCGATCCGGTCCTGGCGACCGTCCCGATCGCCTGTGTCGCGCTGGGAACGGCCACGGCGACCATCCCGGCCTCACTGCTTATGGGACGCATCGGCCGCCGGCCTGGGTTCGTGCTGGGCGCGCTGCTGGGCGTGCTGGGCGGAGGCCTTGCGGCCTGGGCGATCGTCATCGGCAGTTTCGCGCTTCTTTGCGTGGGGACGGCGCTTGTCGGCGCCTATCAGGGCTTCGCCCAGTTCTACCGCTTCGCCGCCGCCGAGGCCTCCAGCGAGGCGTTCCGAAGCCGGGCGATTTCCCTGGTGCTGGCCGGCGGCGTCGTGGCGGCCGTCGCGGGGCCGCACCTGGGCGCCATGACGCGAGACCTGTTCGACCCGGCCACCTATGCCGGATCGTTCCTGGTGGTGCTGGTGGCGAGCGCGCTCGCCGCCGTCCTGCTCGCCGCGACGCCGCTGACGGCCGAAGCCGTTGGCGACGGGGCTGACATGCCGGCGCGGCCTCTGGGTGAGATCGCCCGCCAGCCGCGTTTCATCGCCGCCGTCGTGGGCGCCGCAGTGGGCGCGGGCGTCATGGTGCTGGTGATGACCGCCACCCCGCTATCGATGGTGGCGCACCATCATGACGTGTCCGGAGCGGCGTTTGTCATCCAATGGCACGTGCTGGGAATGTTCGTGCCGTCGTTCTTCACGGGCTGGCTGATCAGCCGCTTTGGCCTTACCCCCATGATGCTGACAGGCGTGGTCCTGCTCCTGATTCACGTGATGATCGCCACCACCGGCGTGGCGCTGGCGCACTTCCTTTCGGGGCTGATCCTGCTCGGGGTCGGCTGGAACTTCCTCTATGTCGGGGGGAGCGCTCTTCTGACCGAGACCTACCGACCGAGTGAGCGCGCCAAGGTCCAGGCGCTCAACGACTTCCTCATTGTCGGCGTGGTGGCCGCCTCTTCCTTCTCCGCGGGCGCCTTGCTTGATGGGTTCGGATGGCGTGGCCTGAACCTCGCAGCCATCCCGCTGCTCGCCGCCGCCGCCTTGGCGGTGATCGGCGCGGCTATCGCGCGAGCTCGGTCGACGAACGCTCAGGCCAGCGCGCCAGTAGCCTAGGATCGCCCACCGACATGCTGGCGGCGAGGCTTCAAACAACGCTGACTTGACTCTTATGTAAGTATCGACTTACCGTAGGTAATGACTTACGGAAACGCCCTGGCTGCGCTCGCCGACCCGACCCGCCGACAGGTGTTCGAGTTGCTGAAGAACGGCCCGACCCCGGTCGGGGTCATCGCCGAAGCCCTGCCGGTCAGCCGGCCGGCGGTGTCGCAGCATCTCAAGGTGCTGAAGGCGGCCGGCCTGGTGGGCGACCGCGCCGAGGGGACCCGGCGTGTCTACTACATCGACCCCACGGGCCTGGGCGCGCTACGCGCCTGGCTCGACCAGTTCTGGGATGGGGCGCTCGCCGCCTTCGCGGCCGAAGTCGACAGACAGACCAACGAACAGAAGGACGACATCCCATGACATCGCAGACCATCACCGTCGCCCCGGTCCGCAAGCGCGCCCGGGTCAATACCGATCCGGCGCGCGCCTTCGAGATCTTCACCCAAGGCATGAAGTCGTGGTGGCCGGCCAGGCAGAGCATCAATCAGTCGCCGATCGCCGAGATCATCCTGGAGCCGAAGACCGGCGGTCGCTGGATGGAGCGCGGCGAGGACGGCAGCGAATGCCAGTGGGGCGAGGTGCTGGCCTGGGAACCGCCCTCGCGCTTGGTGCTGTCCTGGCAGATCAACACCCAGTGGCGGTTCGATCCCGATCTCGTCACCGAGGTCGAGGTCCGGTTCTCGGCGGACGGCGCTGGCACGGTGGTGGAACTGGAGCACCGCCTGGACGGCTATGGACCGGCCGCCGAGCAGATGCGTCAGCTGTTCGACGGACCCACGGCCTGGGAAGGCACGCTGGCCCGCTTCGCCGAGGTTGTGGGTTAGGGCGCGCGAGCAGTTTGTGGCGCGGGGGATTTTGGGGAGACGGCGCTTGGTTCCCAAGTCCTCGCCAAGCCGACCTCCGCCGCCCGGCTTCCTCAAGGGCTGCCTTGGCCTTCAGAGGTTTTCAGCATCCAGGGGATGCCGGGCGTAGACGGCGGGGGAACGCTTGATCGCCGTGCGACCGGCGTCGCCCTGAACCCTTGGCGGGCGCGTCGGGCAGCGTTGCATTGGGTATTTCAGCCCAGGGCCGAGGTCGCCTGGCCGACGGTGGGTTCCCTCAGGACCTTCGCCATCGCCTTTCCCTTGGCGAGTTCGTCGATGAGCTTGTCCAGGTAGCGGATCTCCCGCATCAGCGGTTCGGCGATGTCTTCGACGCGGACGCCGCAGACCACGCCCTTTATCTCGGCGCGGGCGGGGTGCAGTCCGGGGGCCTGGGCGAAGAAAGTCTCGAAGTCCGTCTTGTTCGCCAGGTGGGCGTCGAGCTGGTCCTGGCTCAGGCCGGTCAGCCAGAGGATGATCTCGTCGACCTCAGCCTTGGTGCGCCCCTTCTTCGCCGCCTTGGCGACGTAGTGCGGATAGACGCTGGCGAAGCTGGTTGCGTAGATTCGGTGCTTGGTCATCACGATCCGATCCGCGTTGGCGCTCTGGAGACGGTTAGCAGTTTTCGCCTTCTCACGCAGGTCGGCGCGCCGGCGACGGCGGGAACCGAGGGAAAAACGTCCTACGTGGCTCGGAGGCGCGCTGGCATAGATGGGCACCTCACAAAGGATCTCACCGCTCTTGAGCCCGTCCGAAACGCCCGCGCCTGAAATCGCAGCCACGCCGGAGCCGCCGTACTACGCGGTGATCTTCACCTCGTCGCGAACCGAGGGCGACCGGGGCTATGGGTCAATGTCCGATGAGATGCTGCGGCTGGCCGCGGCGCGGCCCGGCTTCCTCGGCGTGGAAAGCGCCCGGGAAGGGGTGGGGATCACCGTCTCCTACTGGCGCGATCTTGAGTCGATCGGGCTGTGGAAGCGCGACGCGGACCATCTGGCCGCACAACGGCTGGGGCGCGAGACCTGGTACGAGCAATATGCCGTGCGGATCGCCAAGGTCGAGAAGGCCTACGGGTTCCAGCGGGAAAAGCTGAACACGGCGCCTCCGGTCAGTCGATCAGCCGGTCGATCTGGGCCTGCAACCGCGGGCCGATGACCAGGATGGCGGGGATGACGATGACGTATCCGATGCCCCAGGAGCGCAGCCACGTCAGGGCGAACCCCTTTGAGAACCCCAGATTTAGGGCGAGAAGCGCGAAGGAGATGATTCCCGTCGTCACGACGCCCATCAGCAGCGCGAAGGCGATCTTGCGTTTCACTTGGGTGTTCATGGCGTTTGCTTTCGGTTTTCCTGGCCGCTCGCGATGGTGCGCCAGGGACAGGGTTGAAATATTCCAGGGCAGGCGCCGGCGGCAGCCGGCAAGATCGAGAGTCAGGCTCTCGAAACCCGCACGGCCCCGCAGGACTGCCGCTGGTCAGGACTGGATCTCAAATTGCGGCGCCGCCCGGTACCTGGTCGCCGGCGTGCTGGTGGAAAGGATGCCCGACAGGGCCTGGCGGTCTGCTTCGAAGGCGTCCCATCGCGCCAGATCGTGAAGGCCGGGGATGGTGACGAACTCGCCGCGCTCGAGCCCGACCAGCGCCGCGTCGACGAGCTCGTCGGCGGGCATGACGATCTCGGCCGGCAGATGATCGACGGGCGTGCCGGCGACATCCCAGAAATCGGTGGCGGTCGCGCCAGGCAGGACCACCTGCACGTGGACGCCGGTCCCGGCGAGTTCGCGATGCAGGCTCTGGCTGAACGCGAGGACGAACGCCTTGGTCCCCCCGTAGACGCCGTTCAGCAGCTCCGGCGCCACCGCGACCACCGAGGCGATGTTGACGATCGTTCCACGGCCCCTCGCGACGAAGGCCGGAACCGCGGCATAGCTGAGGCGCATCAAGGCGTCGACATTGAGCCAGATCATTGCGCTCATCGTGTTGACGTCGGCCTCTAGCAGGGGCGCGGTCGAGCCGACGCCGGCATTGTTGACCAGCAAGGTGATGCTCGGGTCGTTCGCGAGCAGCGCCTCGATCGCCAGCAGGTGGCCGGCATTGGCGAGGTCGGCTGGAACGGTCTCGACCTTGCGGCCGGTGCGTTGCTTGATCTCGGTGGCGACCTTGTCCAGCTTGTCGGCGCTGCGCGCGACCAGGATCAGGTCGTAGCCCTGGCGCGCCAGGCGATCGGCATAGATGGCGCCGATACCGCTCGACGCCCCGGTTATGAGGGCCGTGCCCTTTGTTTCGCTCATCGAACTTCCTTTCCAATGGATGCCGACCGCCCCTTCGAAGAGGCCGTCGGACGGAAGCGATTTAGGTTGGGGGCTTGGGCGTCAGTAGCCGGGGAAAGTGAGAGCGAACCTCTCACTCACCGGAACGCGGCGTCAGCTACGTATGAAAGCTATCGCAGGCGGCGCGCAGGCGCGGCGCCGCCCAATCGATGAAGGCGCGGACCTTAAGCGGCAGCAGGCCCTGCCGCGGATAGACGATATGAACCGGCCGCGGCTCCCCGTCATACTCGGTCAGGATGGCCGTCAAGGCGCCCGAGCGGACCTCGTCGCCTAGCTGATAGTCGAACAGCCGCGCGATCCCGGCGCCGCTGACCGCCGCGGCCAAATTGCTCGCGGCCGTACTGACCGCGACGCGGGTGCGCGGCGCGGCGACGACGTCCTCTCCGTCGACCGGAAAAGTCCAGAACACCGGCTTGGCCCCGAAGGCGACGCCGTCATGGTCGGCAAGGTCGCGCGGGTGGAGCGGCGTGCCGCGCCGTTCGAGATATCGCGGGCTCGCGCAAGTCAGCAGGCGAAATTCGCCGGTCCTGACGGCGTAGAGCCCGCTGTCGGCGAGGTGGCCAAGGCGGATGGCGATGTCGACATGTTCCTCGACCATGTCGACCATGCGGTCCGAGGTGACGAGCTTCAGCGTGACCTCGGGGAATTCCTCGATGAACGCCAGGGCGATCGGTACGACGTGACGCGCGCCGAATTCGATCGGCATGGTGATCGTCAGCTCGCCACGCGGCGTCTGATATTCCCCCGACACCCGCCGCTCGGCCTCGTCGAGGTCGGCGATTATCCGCCGGGCGGCCTCGACGAAGTCGCGCCCGGCGTCGGTCAGCTGGATGTTGCGGCTGGTGCGGACCAGGAGCTTGGCGCCGAGATGTCGTTCGAGATCGGCCACCTTGCGGCTGACGCTGGGAAGCGGCGCGCCGAGCTTGCGGCTGCCGGCCGACAGGCTGCCGGCGTCGACGACCGCAAGGACCACACGCATCGCGTCGAGACGATCCACCCATCACCCCTTTGTTTCAGCCGCCGATCGGCCGGCCGCGGCGAGCAGGATCGTCCCTCGAAACGCCGCGTCAACAGTGCGCACGACAATGGCCGGTCTCAGGATGAGGCGGCGAGCAGGCGACGGCCCTGAAGATCGTCGTCGTCGGCTCCGCCAGCGACAGCGCGAACCTGCTGGGGCTGATCAGGGCCTGGCCGGAGCAGCTTCGCATATAGGTCAGGCCACCTCTTCCTTCCCCGTCGCGGCCAGGCCGGCGTGGATGAAGTCCCAGAGGGCGGCGATTTCGCGGGCGGCGGCGCGGTCGGGCATTTCCTCGGCGGAGCGGCCCCGCTCGAGCGCCGTCTGGTAGATCGACCGTGACCGCACGATGACGGGGGCGACGGGCGCCTGCATGTAGTCGAGCCCCTTCAAGGCCCGCTTGACCAAGGGCGCCTCGATATTCTCCCGCGGGACAGGGGCCTGGTTCAGCACCACCGTGTAGGCCTTGCCCAGCTTGCGGACGATGGTGAGCGACCGCGCCAGGCCCGAGAGGTCGATCAGGGTCGGGCGCACGACCAGGACGGCGAAATCGGCGACGACGATGGCCTCGCCCACCTCCTCGACGGCGCCGGCCGGGGTGTCGACGATCAGCAGGTCCCTGCGCTGGGAGAGGGCCCCGAACTGCGCCGCCAGCACGTTGCGGCCCGAACAGGTGACGCAGGCCGGGCCGGAGCCTTCGCGCGCGCCCAGGATGTCACGGGCCGAAAGCTGCGGATCGATATCCACGAGCAGGGTGTCGAGGCCGCGCAGGTGGGCGCCCAGCGCGAGGTGGGTGGCCACCGTGGTCTTGCCCGAGCCCCCCTTGAGGGCGATGACCGCCAATGTCTTCAAACTCGCCTCGTCCTGCCTCGTTCTGCCGCGCGGGGGCGTTTCTCGGCCCCAATTTAGGCGGGTCCGGGGCGGAGCGCGCGCGTCCTAGCGCCGCCGTAGCCCTGATTTCGCCCCGGCAGGGTCCAGCCCTGGTCCCATTGGCCCCCGATCGTGGGCGCGTGTCGGGGGACGCCAAGCCAAATGGAGACCTCATGCGCTCAATCGCTATCCTCGGGGCCACGGCCCTCGCCTTCGCCATCGCCGCGCCCGCCATGGCCCAGACCACGGACTCAAGCCCGCCGCCGGCGAACGACGCCGCCGCCGCGCCCGCGACGACCTCCGCCGCCCCCGCCGCCGTGGCGGTCGGCCAGCCGGTGAAGGACAAGGCGGGCGCCACCATCGGCGAGGTCACCCAGGTGAAGGCCGACGCCACCGGCCGGCAGGTGGCCACCATCAAGATGGGCGCCGACAGCTTCGCGGTCGACGCCTCAAGCCTGGCGGTCGACAACGGGGCGGCGGTGATCAACGCCTCGGCCGAAGAGATCAAGGGCATGATGAAGAAGTAGCCCGACCGCGGAGCGCCTCGCTTCACCGGCGGGGCGTTTTCGTTAACGCTCTGATACCTCGGCGTGCCGCAGGGTGATCACAGTTCACCGGAGCGTTGCGTCCCCATGTTCAAGTCCGCATCCCACGATGCTTCGCCGCCCGATGTCGGGCGCCGGGGTGCGGTGGACGCGGAGCTGGCGACCTTCTTCGAAGTGTCCCTCGACATGCTGTGCATCCGGGACAAGGACTTGCGATTCGTGAAGGTGAACCAGGCCTGGGAAGCGGCGCTGGGCTATTCGATAGGCGAGCTGGAAGGCTCCCCGATGCTGGACTTCATCCATCCCGACGACGCCGGCGCCAGCCATGGCCACATGCAGCGCCTGGTGGTCGAGGAAGAGGTCGCGGGTTTCATCAACCGCTACCGTCGCCGCGACGGGACCTATCGGCACTTGGAATGGCGGGCGCGGCGGGTGGGCGACCTGGTCTATGGCGTGGCGCGCGACGTCACCGAACGGCTGGCCATCGAGGCCGAGATGGCCGCGGCCAAGGACGCCGCTGAGGCCGCCAACCGCGCCAAGAGCGACTTCCTGGCCAATATGAGCCACGAGATCCGCACCCCGCTGAACGGGGTGATCGGGGTGGCGGCGGCGCTGGCCAAGACGCAGCTGACCCCCGAACAGCGCGAGATGGTGGGGTTGATCGAGAGCTCCGGCGTGACCCTGGAGCGGCTGGTCTCCGACGTGCTGGACTTCTCCAAGATCGAGGCCGGGCGGCTGGAGATCGAGGAAGGCGTGTTCGACCTGCGCGCCGAGCTGGGCGGGGTGCTGGAGATGTTCCGGCTGCGCGCCCAGGAGAAGGGGCTGAGTTTTCCGGTGGACTGGAGCGTGGACGCACGGGGCGAGTTCCTGGGCGACAGCCTGCGGATCCGCCAGGTGGTGGCCAACCTGCTCTCCAACGCGATCAAGTTCACCGCGCTGGGCGAGGTCCGGGTGGCGATCGGCGTCGAGGACGCCGGGACGGCCGGCCAGCCGGCGACCCTGGTCCTGGAGATCGAGGACACCGGGGTGGGATTCGATGCTGTCTTCGCCGGCGACCTGTTCCAGCGCTTCAACCAGGCCGACGGCACGATCACGCGGCGCTTCGGCGGGACGGGCCTTGGCCTGTCCATCACCCGGGCGCTGGTGGAGATGATGGGCGGCGGGATCTCGGCGCGATCCGAGCCGGGGCAGGGAAGCCTGTTCCGCGTGGTGCTGCCGCTGACCCGCTGCCGGCCGCTCGCCGACTATGACGCCGACCGCAGCGCGGCGCTCGCGGCCCCGGTCGCCGACGACGAAGGCGTGCTGGCGCGGCTGGCGGGCCTGAAGGTGCTGCTGGCCGAGGACCATCCGATCAACCAGCGGGTGGTGCAGCTGATCCTGGGGCCCTTCGGGGTGGAGCTGACCACGGTGGAGGACGGCGCCCAGGCGCTGGCGGCCTTCGCCGCGGCGACCTTCGACCTGGTGCTGATGGACATGCAGATGCCGGTGATGGACGGCCTGGCCGCCACCCGCGCCATCCGCGGCGAGGAACGCCAGGCGCCCGAGCGCAGGCGCACCCCGATCGTGATGCTGAGCGCCAACGCCATGGCCCAGCACCGGCTGGACGCCGAGACGGCCGGCGCCGACCTGCACGTGGCCAAGCCGATCACGGCGACAGCCCTGGTCGAGGCGGTGGTCACGGCGTTGGACGCCGGCTAGGGCGAGCCCCGCGATTAAGCTGGAACGAACGTCAATCTGATCACGCCCTCGCCAACCAGATCGTTGGCCACTAGGCGGAGCGGCGGTCGCGGGCCGGCGAAGAACGGCGTGCCGCGACCGCCCCTTGCATGTGGCATATCCGTGCGCTAAACACTGAGCCACATGGTTCAGTATACGACAGCTCGCCTCGATGCATCGTTCGCTGCGCTCTCCGACGCCACCCGACGCGGCGTTCTGGAGCGGCTCGGACGTTCGGACGCTTCGATCACCGAGCTTGCCGACAAGTTCCACATGACCCTCACGGGCATGAGGAAGCACGTCGGCGTCTTGGAGCATGCGGGGTTCGTCACGACGGAGAAGGTCGGGCGCGTGCGGACCTGCAAGCTCGGCCCACGCGGGCTCGAGGAAGAGGCGGCATGGATCGAGAGCTACCGCCAGATCTGGGCCGCACGCTTCAACGCGTTGGATAGGGTTGTCGAGGAATTGAAACGCAAGGAGAAAATCGATGAATAGCCGCACGACGGTCGAACGGAGGTCCGAGCGCGAACTGGTCGTTACCCGCACCTTCAACGGCCCGGCGCGCATCGTGTTCGAGGCGTGGACCAAGCCCGAGTTGATGAAGCTGTGGTGGGCGCCCAAATCGGCGGGCGTGCCCCTACTTTCCTGCGAGATGGATGTTCGTGTCGGGGGCAGGTACCGTCTCAAGTTCGGGCACGACCCCGCGCGTCCATGGCGTTCTTCGGCAAGTACATCGAAGTGACACCGCCCTCGCGCCTCGTCTGGACCAATGACGAAAGTGAGGACGCCGCCGTAACCACGGTGACCTTCGAGGAAAATGACGGCAAGACGCTGCTGGTGCTGCACGAACTCTATCCCTCGAAGGAAGCGCTCGACGAGGCCATCGCCGGGATGGAGGCGGGGATGCCCGAGCAGTTCGAGCAGTTGGACGAACTCCTCGCCACCCTGTGCGCGAGCGTGTGACGGTCACGAGCCCTGCAACCCGATCGGCCCTGCCTCGGCGGCGCCTTATGAGCGCACTGCCTAGGTTTTCCGCAACCAGAACGAGGCGCCGTAGAGGTTGAGGGTCGCCCGCGGGTCCTGGGCGAGCCCCGCCTTAGCGTGGGCGGCGAGGGCCGGGTCCTGGTGGACGTACCAGCACGGGAACAGGATCTCGAAGGCGTCGCGGCCGAACAGTAGCGCCACGGCCAACAGGTACTGCTCGTTCCACAGCCGCCCCACATGGCCGGAGATGTAGTCGTCGGGCAGGTAGATGTCGTGGACCTGGACGATCACCCCTGGCGCCAGGCGCGGCAGGATGTCGAGGAAGAAGGCGGTGACGTCCGAGCCCTGGAACGACCGGTGCGAGGAGTCGAGGAAGAGGATGTCGCCGGGCGCCAGGGCCTCGAACATCTCCGTGGGGCAGTCTTCCAAGGGGCGGCGGATCACCTCGTCGCAGAGGGCGTCGATCTCGCTTCGGGGCTGGGGGTCGATGGAGGTGAGGCGGGTCCGCAGGCCGTAGCGGGCGACGGCGCGGCGGGCGAACTTGGTGGAGGTCCCCGAGCCGATCTCCACGAAGCGGGCGGGGTCGTGGGCGCGCAGCATCTGGGTCAGGACCATGCCGTCGAGCGGCGGGAACCAGGCGTTGAGCCAGAAGGGCGTGGGGGTGTCGTAGGCGCCGCCGAGCGGGATGTCGTCGAAGTCGGCGGCGATCTCGGAAAGGCCGTCGAGCAGGTCGCGATAGCGCGCCGCGCCCGCGCCGATCAGGGCGGCGAGCTGGGGGTGGGACGGGCGGCCCGAGCCGTAGCGGACGCTGGAGCGGTAGGGATAGTCGATCACCTTGAAGGCGTGCTCGGCCTGGTCGGTGGAGAAGGGGCCGCCGTGCAGGGCGGCCTCGAGGTCGGCCCTGGCGTCGGGCGCCTGGAGCAGGACCAGCCCCTCGTCGCGGCGGCCGAGCTTGCAGAGGGCGACGCCCAGATAGCGCCTCGCCTGGGGGTGGTCGGGCGCGGTCGCGAGGACCTGGCGGAAGATCAGCTCGGCATGGTTCAGCATGTGCTCGCGCAGGCGGGTGACGCCGATGGCGAGCTGCTGGTCCTGGGTCATCGCCAAATCCTAGCGCACGGGAAGCGGGTGTCGAGGCCACGGAAGGCCACTCGCCCGAGGCGCGAGCGGCGATTCCCGTCCCGGCAATAATCCGACTAGGTCATGCGGGGCGCCAGGCCGCGCCGTAAGTCCTCCGCCAGCTGGAGGAGCTCAAAATGTTGCTTAATGTCCAAACCCGCTTCGGACGTGGCGCGTCGCGCCTCGCAGAGCTTTGGGGCGGCGGCCGGCGTCAGCACCATGTGCATCAACTACTACTGCCCATATTTCTCGATCACCCACGCCTCGACCGAGTTCATCGCTCCGAGCAGCTTCACGGCCTCGCACCTGATCGTGCCGATCGCCATGTCGAGCCCCTATGGCAACCGCCGCGTGGGCTTCGGCATCTCGCAGTTCAACGAGGCCACCTCGGCCTGGGACGGCCTGGGCTACATGCAGGTGGAGAGCGGCCTGCTGCCCAGCGGGGCCGTGCTGGAGGTGGACGTGCCCCTCGGAATCTCCGGCGCGCGCTATGTCGACTACAACACCATCCCGATCAGCTTCGTGGCGGGCAAACGCTATCAGATCGCGGCCTCCGGCTGGGCCGGGGCGGCGGGACCGATGAGCTGGTACCTGAGCGACATGGCCGCCGCGCCGGGGCAGTCGCTGCAGTACGACAACATCCAGGGGACCTCGTCCCTGGCCTGGCAGCCGGCCTTCGCCTTCACCGACGGCGGCGGCCTGACCGCCGCGCCGAGCCCGCCGGTCTCCGGCGTGCCGGAGCCGGGCGCCTGGGCGATGATGATCCTGGGCTTCTTCGGCCTGGGCTCGATGCTGCGGCGCCGGCGGGAGGGGGTCGTGCTGGCCTAGGTGTGGAGCCTCAATAGGTTGTCCGCGTCCAGGCCGAGTCGGCTGATGGGTGTCTGAGGCTTTATCCCGCCGTGCGGTCGATGCCAGTTGTAGCGATGCAGCCAGAAGGGCAGCTCGGCGGTGCGGCGATCTGAGGTCGGGTAAGCCTGGGCGTAGGCCCATTCCCGTAGCGCGGTTTGGATGAAGCGTTCGGCCTTGCCGTTGGTCT
>NZ_JAUYOJ010000026.1 GCF_030697925.1 Phenylobacterium sp.
CAAGCCGCATCCCCCGGTCCACATCCCCGGCGGCGGGTCGGTGGAGACCTACGACTTCTGCATCGACAACACCTATTCCTATTCCTACCTCAGCTTCTCCGGCTACCTGCGGGCCCAGGCCCTGATGAACGGCTACTGGAAGCGGGTCGAGGAGCGGGGGGTGGACAAGAGTCCCTACCGGGCCGGCTTCGCCCAGACCATCCTGGTGGCCGACACCGACGAGGAGGCCGAGCGACTCTATTCCGAGCACGTCAGCTATTTCTACAATCGCTGCCTGCACGTCTATCCGGGCTTCGCCGACGCGCCGGGTTACCGGACCATCAAGACCATCCAGACCGGCGCGCTGAGCCAGTACGCTCCGCCGCGCGGCGGCTACACCCAGCTCACCTGGAAGGAGCTGACCGAGCAGGGCCACGTGATCGCCGGCTCTCCCGAGACCGTCCGCCAGCGGATGGAGGAGCTGATCAAGGGCCTCAACGTCGGCAACATCTTCTGCCTGATGCACGTGGGAAACATGCCAGCCGACAAGTGCATGTATTCCACCAAGCTGTTCGCCGAAAAGGTGATGCCCAAGCTGCGGAACATGTTCCCCGACTGGGACGACGACAACCGCTTCTGGACCAGCCCGCTGGATAAGCGCGTGAGCGCCGGCCGCCTGCCGAAGGAGGCGCCCACCGGCGCCGACCTCGCCAAGACCTACGCCTGAGGGGACAGCGATCATGGAACTGAAGACCGTCCAGACCCGGCACGTCCCCGTCCGCTACCTGGAAGGCGGCTCCGGCCCCGACCTGGTGTTCCTGCATGGCGCGGGGGGCCTCACGGCCGAGGACCCGTTCCTGAACGCCCTGGCGCAGCGGCATCATGTCTACGCCCCGCTGATCCCGGGCTATGGCGACAGCGAGGAATGCCCCGAGATCCGCGACATGCTGGATTTCACCCTGCACAGCTGGGACGTGGTCGAGGCCCTGGGCCTGAAGGACCCGATCCTGGTCGGCCACTCCATGGGCGGCATGATCGCCGCGGAGATGGCCGCCCTCGCGCCCAACGACGTATCGCGCCTCGCCCTGATCTGCCCGGCCGGGCTGTGGGACGACGACCATCCGATCGCCGACCTCTTCTCGCTGATGCCATACGAGATGCCGCAGATGCTGTTCCACGACGCGGAGGCCGGCGCGGCCATGCTGACCGCCGGGCGCAATGTCGAGGATCCGAACTTCCTGCAGACCTATCTGGTGACCAATGCGCGCCAGCTGGGCATGGCCGGCCGCATCCTGTTCCCGATCCCGGAACGGGGGCTCGCCCAGCGTCTCTACCGGATCAAGGCCAGGACGGTGGTGGTCTGGGGCGACAGCGACAGGCTGATCCCGCCCTTCTACGCCCACGGGTTCAAGAAGGGGATCGCCGGCGCCGAGCTGGTCTCGATCCCCGAGGCGGGCCACATGGTGATCCTGGAAAAGACCGGCGCCGTGGTCGAGGCGGTTGGCCGGCTGGGCTGAGCCTTCGCACCGCTTGCCGTTGCGTCGATTGCGGCGCTCAATGATGGCCGGGGGATGCAAGGGAGAAGCCTATGAGCGTCTACCGTGTCACCGAGATCATCGGCACGAGCGAAACCGGTTGGGAGGACGCGGCCAAGCAGGCCCTGGCCGCGGCGGCGGGGTCCTTGCGCGAGCTGCGCGTCGCGGAGGTGACCAAGCTCGACATCGCTCTCGGTGCGGATGGGAAGATCGAGTCCTTCCGCACCAAGCTCAGCGTCAGCTTCAAGTACGATCCGAGCTAGGGCTCTCGCCCACCCGCCGCGAGACGTCACCGGGGACTCAAGGCTAAGCTCAGCCGGACGGCGAATGCTGCGGGAGGGACCTTTGAAGCATCTGGTGCTGCTCGCGCTC
This sequence comes from Phenylobacterium sp., assembly GCF_030697925.1. Lineage (GTDB taxonomy): Bacteria > Pseudomonadota > Alphaproteobacteria > Caulobacterales > Caulobacteraceae > Phenylobacterium. The sequence goes on from NZ_JAUYOJ010000026.1 coordinate 1,887, forward strand.
GCGGGCCTGATCCTCTGCGCCTGCGGGCCGAAGCCCCCGCCGCCGGCCAATCCGTCCAGCCTCGCGCCCGCCGACGTCCGGCTGGCGGGCCTGTACGAGGGGTCGTGCAAGGCCTGCCACGTCAATCCGCAAGCGGGCGCGCCGCTGGTGGGAGACGCCAAGGCCTGGGCGCCGCGCTGGAAGCAGGGGGAGTCCGTGCTGCTCGACCATGTGATCCAGGGCTACAAGGCCATGCCGGCCACCGGACAGTGCGCCGCCTGCACGCCCGACGACTTCCAGGCCCTGACCCGGTTCATGGCGGGCAAGTCGTGATCTCGCGGCGCGCGACATTGGCCGCGGGGGCCGCCGGCGTCGTGGCCGTGGGGGCGGGCGGGACCTTCCTGGCGACCCGCGACAAGCCCGAGCCGCCGTCCCCGCCCAGCCTGGACGCCGACAAGCGCCTGCTCTGGCGCAACTGGTCGGGGATCGAGCACGCCTATCCCGCCGCCCGGCTGGCCCCCAAGTCCGAGGCCGAGGTCGTCCAGGCGCTCAAGACCGCCGTCGCGCCCGTGCGCGCCGTCGGGGCCGGGCATTCGTTCACGGCGCTCGTGCCGACCTCCGGCAGCTTGATGACCCTGGACGGGCTCGCGGGCGTCGAGCGCTGGGAGGGCGAGGAGGCGGTGGTCTGGGCCGGGACCCGGCTGGGCGCGCTTGGCCCGACGCTCGCCGAACGCGGTCGCGCCATGGCCAATCTGCCCGATATCAACAAGCAGTCCCTGGGCGGCTGCCTGGGCACCGCCACCCACGGCACGGGCAAGGCGCTGAAGGCCATCCACGGCGACGTCACCGCCCTGCGCCTCGCCACGGTCTCCGGCGAAATCCTCGACTGCGACGCCAATCAGAACGCGGACGTCTTCCAGGCCGCCAAGGTCTCCCTGGGCGCTCTGGGCGTCATCACGCAGGCGCGACTCGCCACCACCTCCAACCGCCGGCTGCACCGGCGCGTCTGGATCGAGCCGTTCGAGGCGATGGTCGAGGCGGCCGAGGCGCGCTGGAACAGGCATCGCAATTTCGAGTTCTACGCCGTCCCGTTCACCGACCTGGCCGCCGGGATCAGCCATGACGAGACCGACGCCGCGGCCACCCCGCGCGCGGCCTCGACCGACGACGCCTTCCTCGAGGTGTTGAAGCAGCTCCGCAATCTGACCCGGTTCTCCTCGCCCCTGCGCAAGGCCGCGGCCAAGGCCCTGCTGGGCTCGGCCGAGCCGGAGGAAGCCATCGACGAGGGCTGGAAGCTGCTCTCCACCGAGCGGCCTGTGCGCTTCAACGAGATGGAGTTCCACCTGCCGGTCGCCACCCACCTGGCGGCGCTTAAGGCGGTGGTCGCCGCCATCGAGACCCATCGCCCGGATGTCTTCTTCCCCATCGAGGTTCGACGCATCGCCGCCGACGAGGCTTGGCTCTCGCCCTTCCAGGGCGGGCCGCGCGGCTCCATCGCCGTGCATTGTCACTACAAGGACGAGTACGATTTTCTGTTCAGCCTCATCCAGCCGATCCTTCGCAAGCACGGCGGCCGGCCGCACTGGGGCAAGCTGCACAGCCTGAAGGCGCGCGACCTCGCCGCCCTCTATCCGAACTGGAATGACTTCCTGGAGGTCCGCCGCCGGCTCGATCCGGAAGGGCGGCTGCTCAATCCGTATCTAAAGGCCCTGTTCGGGGTCTAGGCGTGGCGGAATGGTTTCCCTTGCCAAGCGCGGGGGCGGGGTTGACGCTCGATCCCCACAAGTCCCCGGGAGGAGCCGCCATGCAACGTGTCGAGGCTGTCGAATATACCGACGCCGTCTGCTCCACCGCCTGGGGCGCCGAGCCCTTGCTGCGGTTGCTGGACTGGCGGTTCGGTGAGCACATCGCCTGGCGCAAGGTGATGGGCGGCCTGGTGGGGAACGCCGCCACCGGCAAGGAGGGCTGGGACCGGGTCAGCGCCGCCGAGCCGATGCTGGCCTATTGGAAGCGGGTCTGGCGCCTGACGGGCATGCCCTATCCCAACCCCATGCGCCTGATGCTGCAGTCCACGGACCCCTTGGGCCAGGCGGTGAAGGCCGCCGAGCTGCAGGGCCAGGACGTGGCCCACGCCGTGTTGCGCCGGTTCCGCGAGCAGATCTTCGTCTTCGGTCTGGGGCCGCAGATCCCCGACGAGTTCGATGCGGCGACGCAAGGTGTCCCTGGCCTCGACCACGCCCGCTGGCGCGCCGACCAGGCCCGCGCCGAGGTCGCCGCGGCCTATCGCGCCGACTGGGAGGAGACCCGCACGCCGAACGACTATGTGCGCAACCTCAAGCACGACAGCCCGATGAACGGGGAGCTGAAGCACTCCGAGGGCCGTGACCGCTACGCCCTGCCGACGGTGATCTTCAAGGGGCCGGGCGGCGAGCACACGGTGGCGGGTTGGGTCCCTTATGAGGACTATGAAGCAGGCCTGGAGGCCGCCTTGCCCGGCGTGACCGCCAAGCCGCGTCCGGACCCGACGCCGGCGCAGGCCTTCGCCCGCTGGGGAATGCTGACGGCCAAGGAACTGGCCTTGCTGTGCGGCGAGGACGCCAGGCCGCCCGCCGCGATCCTCACCCACGACTGGGGCGACGGCGTCGTCTACTTCACCGCCGCCGAGGCCCAGGCCCGGGGTCTGGCTGTCCCTGCCTAGATCCGCTCGATGATGGCGGCCGGGGCCATGCCGCCGGCGGCGCACAGGGTGGCCATGCCGACGGTCAAGTCGCGGCGCTCCATCTCGTCCAGCAGGGTGCCCAGGATCATGGCCCCGGTTGCGCCGATCGGATGGCCCAGGGCTATGGCCCCGCCATTGACGTTGACGATGTCCGGATTGACGTCGAGGTCGCGCATGAACTTCAGCGGCACCACGGCGAAGGCCTCGTTGATCTCGACGAGCTGGATGTCCTTCATCGACATGCCGGCCTTGCGCAGCGCCTTGCGGGCCGCCGGACCGGGCGCGTTCAGCATCAGCTCCGGGGAATCGCCGGCAGTGGCGATGGAGACGATCCGCGCCCGCGGCTTCAGGCCGTGCGCGCGGGCGTAGTCCGGCGAGGCGATGACCACGGCCCCGGCGCCGTCCACCACGCCCGACGAATTGCCGGCATGGTGCACGTGGTTGATCTTCAGGTCCGGATAGGTGGCTTCCACCAGCCGGCGGAAGGAGAGGCCTTCCTCGTCCAGCGGCATGTCGTAGAGGGCGGCGAAGGCGGCCTTGAGCTGGCCCAGGCCCTCGAGCGTGGTCTGGGGCCGCGGATATTCCTCGTTGTCGAGGGCCAGCGAGCCATCGTCGTTATAGACCGGGATCAGGCTCTTGGAGAAATAGCCGTTGGCCATGGCATGGGCCGCGCGCCGCTGGCTCTCGACCGCCAGCTTGTCCACGTCGTCGCGGGTGAAGCCCTCCAAGGTCGCCACCACGTCGCCGCAAACGCCCTGGTGCGGTTGCGGATGGATGGCGCGCAGGTGGGTGTTGAGGCTGTCGAGGGTCGGGCCGGCCTGCCGCTTCAGGGTCGAACCATGGGACATGCTCTCGACGCCGCCGGCGATCACCAGGTCCTGGGCGCCGGACATCACGCCCATGGCCGCCAGATTCACCGCCGTCAGGCCCGAGCCGCAGAAGCGGTCCAGGCTCATGCCGGGCGCCTCGACCGAATAGCCGGCGTCCAGCGCCGCCATCCGGGCGATGCAGGAGCCCTGCTTACCGCTCTGGGTGCCGCAGCCGGCGATGACGTCGTCCACATCGGCGGTGTTCAGCCCGTTCCGCTCGGCCAGCGCCTTCAGCACCGTCGAGAGGATCCGCTGCGGGTGGACATTGGCCAGCCCACCCTTGTCCACCTTGCCCACGCCCCGCGGCGTGCGCGCCGTATCGATGATCCAAGCCTCGCCCATCGGAATATCCTCGCCTTGTCGCACCGCCTCGCGGGCGGAATTCGCCAGGACATTGGCCCCCCGTACGCCACGGCAGGCCAGCGGAATTTCTCGCGATGCGAAAAGGGGCCGCCCCGACGGACGGCCCCAGATCGTGCCGAGATCGGTCGCTCCTAGGCGAGGACGGCCGTCTGGCGGCGGCGGCGCAGGGCCGAACCGGCCAGGCCGAAACCGGTGATCATCATGGCCCAGGTCGCCGGCTCGGGAACGGCGCTGCCTGTGCCTTCGAGGTTCACCCGCACATTGTCGATGCTGACATTTCCCTCGACGCTGTCGCCCACGAAGGAGAACCCGCCGATGCCGTTTGTCGAGACCACCGAGAAGTGGTTGTAGGCTCCCGGGTCGCTATAGGCGCCGGGATTGTAGGGGAGAACGACGGACAGGAGCGTGGCTCCGGCCAGGTCCCAGATCCGCAGCGTGGGGGTGGCGTAGGCGGCGACGTCGATTTCGAAGCTCGACAGGGTCGCGCCGAACGCGGTGTTGAAATTGATCACCGCGTCGGCGCCGTTGGCCAGGCCATCCGCGATCCAGAGGCCGTCCGGATTGTTTCCGCGGCCGGCGCCGGCGCCGTAGTAGTTCTCAAGGTTGGAGTTGGTCGCCAGCCAGCCCGATTCCCACCCTGGGAAGGGCGCCTCGAAATCCTCGATGAGCGTCGTCGCCATCGCGGGCGCGGAAACCGAAAGCGCCAGCACCGACGCTGCCGCAGCGAAACCCAGTCTAAAACGCATTGAACACCCCATCTGCCGCAGACTTGCGACCAGCGCCCGGAAGTCGGGTCCTGTTGGGGTTTGTTAGTGATCAGTAAACCTTGAGGCCGCCGCCCCCTTTTGGGGGTGTGGCGACGGCGCAACGTGAATTTTCCCGTGTCAGGGGAATGACTTGGCCAAAGAAAGGGCCGCCCTCGCGGGCAGCCCTGGAAGATCGATCCGTGGACGGCGTCAGGCGAAGGCCGCGACGCCACGACGGCGGCTGGAACGGACCATGGCGCCGGCGCCGAAGAACCCGGTGATCATCATCGCCCAGGTGGCGGGTTCGGGGACGCCGCTGGTCAGCACGTTCCCGGTCACGGTGATGTTGTCCAGGTTCAGACCGCTCGAGGTGACCGATCCATCCGTGCCGAACTGGAAGCGCAGGTTGACCAGCTGGCCGTCGAACCCAGAAAGGTCGAAGCGCGCCGTTCCCGAGGCGCTGTTGGCCAAGGCGACCTGACCCAGTTGGGCCATGTGGACGTCGCCTTCGTCGGTGTAAGCCAAACCCGAGACCGGGGTCAGCAGGCCGGCCGGCGGCAAAAAGGCGCCCAGCGAGGCCAGGACGTTGAAGCGGTCGTAGTGGCTCTCGGCGTTCATGATGTAGTCGAAGACGATCTGGGCGCCGCTCACGCCGGTGAGATCGAGCGCCAGGTCGTAGAATGAGTACTCGTAGTCGCCGTACCAGCCCGCGTGGCCGACTGTGCCGTTGTGGATTCCGAAATTGCCGCCGACGGCTTCGTTGGCGTTCAGGCCGCTGCTGAAGTCCTGCGAATAGATCGTCGAGGCCTGGGCCGGAGCCCCGGCCATCACGCACGCGGCCAGGGCGGCCGCCGCCAAAAGCTTCTTCATTTGAACTTACCCCACTCAAAGAGGCCGGCGACGCGAACCCCTTGGTCCTGGGCCGGCTGAGCGTGGCTAATGATCGGTTAATCGTCGCGAGGCCGCCCCCTTTTGGGGGTGTGGCGACGGCGCAACGTAAACTTTCCCGTGCCAGGAGAATGACTTGGTCATGAAAAGGGCCGCCCTCGCGGACGGCCCCCTCAAGATCGTTCAATATTGAACGATATTAGAAGATCTCGAACAGACCCGCCGCGCCCATCCCGCCGCCGACGCACATGGTGACGACGCCGTACTTGGCGCCGCGACGTTTGCCTTCGTGCAGGATGTGGCCGGTCGCACGGGCGCCGGTCATGCCATAGGGGTGGCCGATGGAGATGGCGCCGCCCGAGACATTGTACTTTTCGGGATCGATGCCGAGGTGGTCACGGCAGTAGAGGCATTGCGAGGCAAAGGCCTCGTTCAGCTCCCACATGTCGATGTCCTCGATCTTCAGGCCGTTGCGCTCCAGCAGCTTGGGGATCGCGAACACCGGGCCAATACCCATTTCTTCCGGGCCGCAGCCGGCCACGGCCATGCCGCGATAGGCGCCCAGCGGGGTCAGGCCGCGACGCTCGGCTTCCTTGCGCTCCATCAGCACCACAGCGGCGGCGCCGTCGGAGAGCTGGCTGGCGTTGCCGGCGGTGATGAACCGGCCTTCCTTGACGTACTGGCCGCCCTTGAACACGGGGGCCAGCTTCTGCAGGTCGGCCAGGGTGGTCTGGGGCCGGTTGCCCTCGTCCTGGGTCAGGCGGACTTCCTTTTCGGAGAACTCGCCGGTCTCCTTGTTCTGCACCAGCATGATCGAGGTCAGCGGCGCGATCTCGGCGTTGAACACGCCGGCGGCCTGCGCCGCGGCGGTGCGCTGCTGGGACTGATAGGCGTACTCGTCCTGGGCTTCGCGGCTGACATTGTAACGATCGGCCACGATCTCGGCGGTCTCGAGCATCGAGGTGTGGATTTCCGGAACGTGCTCGTTCAGCCACTTATCGCTGGTGCGGTAGCGGTTCATCTTGTCGTTCTGGACCAGGCTGATGCTTTCCAGCCCGCCGCCGACGGCGACGGTCGCCCCGTCGTTGATGATGTACTTGGCGGCCGTGGCGATGCCCATCAGGCCCGAGGAGCACTGGCGGTCCAGGGTCATGCCCGAGACGGTGTTGGGCAGGCCGGCGCGCAGGGCGGCCTGGCGGGCGATGTTGTTGCCGGTCGAGCCCTGCTGCAGGGCCGCGCCCATGACCACGTCGTCGATTTCGCCTGGATCGACGCCGGCGCGGGCCACGGCCTCGGCGATCACGTGGCCACCAAGTTCGGCGCCGGAGGTGTTGTTGAACGCGCCGCGATAGGCCTTGCCGATCGGCGTGCGGGCGGTGGAGACGATAACGGCTTCACGCATGAAGGTGTGTTCCTAAGAGTTGGGAGGAAGGTGTCCTGCTCTACCGCCCGGCGCGAGGCCGGGCGGCTGTCTCTGGATGATGTTCCGCCTTAGAGGTCGGCGAACTTCTTGTTTTCGGAAACGAGCTTTTCCAGCAGCGGGGCGGGCTTGAACTGGTCGCCCATCTTGGCCTGGAATTCCTGCATCTTGGCCAGCACCTTGGCGGGGCCGATCTGGTCGCCATAGTGCATCGGGCCGCCGCGATAGACCGGCCAGCCGTAGCCGTTCTGCCAGACCACATCGATGTCGGAGGCGCGGATGGCCTTACCCTCTTCGAGGATCTTCATGCCCTCGTTGATCATCGGATAGATGCAGCGTTCCAGGATCTCCTCGTCGCTGATCTTGCGCGGGTTCGCGCCCGACTTGACGATGAAGTCGTTGATCACGTTCTCGGTGAACGGGCTGGGCTTGGCGTTGCGGTTCTCGTCGTAGTCGTAATAGCCAGCGCCGGTCTTCTGGCCGCGGCGGTCGGCTTCGCAGAGCACGTCGCGGATGCTCTCGCCGTTGGACTTCTCCTTCACCCAGCCGATGTCCAGGCCGGCCAGGTCGCTCATGGCGAACGGACCCATGGGGAAGCCGAAGTCGTAGAGCACGCGGTCGACCTCCCAGGGCATGGCGCCTTCCATGACCAGCTTCTGCGCTTCGCGCTGGCGCTGGCCCAGGATGCGGTTGCCGACGAAGCCGGGGCAGACGCCCACCAGGACAGCGATCTTGCCGATCTGCTTGGCCAGCTTCATCGAGGTGGCGATGACGCTGTCGGAGGTGTGGTCGGCGCGGACGATCTCCAGCAGCTTCATCACATTGGCCGGCGAGAAGAAGTGCAGGCCGATGACGCTCTCCGGACGCTTGGTCACCGAGGCGATCTCGTCGATGTTCAGGCCCGAGGTGTTGGTGGCCAGGATCGCGCCCGGCTTACATATGGCGTCCAGCTTGGCGAAGATGTCCTTCTTGATGTCCATGCGCTCGAACACAGCCTCGATCACCAGATCGACGTCGCCGAACGAGTCCTCCATCGACAGCGAGCCGGTGATCAGGGCGCAGCGGTCCTCGACCTGCTGGGCGGTGATGCCGCCGCGCGAAGCCGTGCGCTCGTAATTCTTGCGGATGGTGGCCAGGCCCCGGTCTAGCGGCTCCTGCCTCTGTTCGACGATCACCACCGGGATGCCGGCGTTGGCGAAGTTCATGGCGATGCCGCCGCCCATGGTGCCGGCGCCGATGATCCCGACCTTCTTGATGGGGATCAGCGGCGTGTCGTCGGCGATGCCCGGGATCTTGTTGGCCGTGCGCTCGGCGAAGAAGGAATAGCGCTGGGCGGCAGACTGCGGGCCGCTCATCAGCTCGCCGAACAGCTTACGCTCGACTTTCAGCCCCTCCTCGAAGGGCAGGTTCACCGCCGCCTCGATGGTCTGGATGTTGTATTCCGGGGCCAGGAAGCCGCGGAACTTGCGCGCATTGGCCTTGCGGAACTCGGCGAAGATCTCCGGCTTGCCGCGGGCGGCCTCGACCTTTTCGTTCTGGTCGCGGATGCGGGTCAGCGGGCGGTTCTCGGCCAGCACTTTCTTGGCGAAGGCCAGGGCGCCTTCGCGCAGCTTGCCTTCCTCCACCAGCTCATCGGCCAGGCCGCCGGCCAGGGCTTCCTTGGCCGGGACGTGGCGGCCGGAGGTCATCATCTCGAGCGCGCGCTCGGGGCCCACCACGCGGGGCAGGCGCTGGGTGCCGCCGGCGCCGGGCAGCAGGCCCAGGTTCACTTCCGGCAGACCGAATTTCGCGGACGGAACCGCCACTCGATAGTGGGCGCACAGGGCGACTTCCAGGCCGCCGCCCAGGACGGTGCCGTGGATGGCGGCGATCACCGGCTTGGGCGAGTTCTCCATCATGCCCTGGACGTCGAACAGGCTGGGCCCGGCCATGGCGCCGCCGAACTCGGTGATGTCGGCGCCGGCGATGAAGGTGCGGCCTTCGCAGATCAGCACGATCGCCTTGGCCGCCGGATTGGCGCCGGCCGCCTTGAAGCCCTCATAGAGGCCTTCGCGGACCTTGGCCGACAGGGCGTTCACCGGCGGTGAGTTGAGCGTGATGACGGCGACATCGCCTTCCAGCGAAAGGTCGGTCACCGAATTGATCTCGGCCATGGGGGGCGCATCCTCGACTGATGGAAGGGGCGGCTCGTAATAGCTGGCCGCGCTCGGATTCAAACGGTTGTTTATAGGCCCGGCCGGACGCGCGCGAGTCAAAAATCCGTTGGGTTTGCGAGCGCCGAACTCGGGTCTATGAGCGGTGATAACGATCACCCTAGGGAAAGGCGCCACATGGCTCAGGGACTGTTTTCGCTGGAGGGCCGGGTCGCCCTCGTCACCGGCGGTTCGCGCGGCATCGGCAAGATGATCGCCAAGGGCTTC